>DAIRDY010000279.1:0-3193 GCA_036795935.1 Moraxellaceae bacterium
CCCCACGCCTGCCGCTCATGCTGCTGCCGCCCGCCTGTCTGGCGGCGCTCGCGCTGGCGCTGTTCTGGGACAGCGCCAGCCTGGGCGCGGCCGGCAGCGAGGTGCTGCTGCAACTGCGCCTGCCGCGCCTCCTGCTGGCGGCCTTTACCGGCGGCGCACTGGCGCTGGCCGGCCTGCTGATGCAGGACTTCTTCCGCAATCCGCTGGTGGAGCCCGGACTGCTCGGCGTCTCCGCCGGGGCAGGCCTCGGCGCCGTCATCGTCATCAGCCTCGGGCTGGGCGGACTCTGGCTGCTGCCGCTGGCGGCGTTTGCCGGGGCACTCGGCACGCTGGGCCTGGTGCTCGCCATCGGCCGCCGCCTCTCCGGCCAGCATGCCGAGCTCCTGCTGGCCGGTGTGGCGCTGAATGCGCTGGCCGGGGCGCTGGTCAACCTGCTGCTCAGCCTGGGCGATCCGCTGACGCTGCGCAGCGCCACCTTCTGGCTGCTCGGCAGCTTCGGCCAGGCCGAATGGGCACTGCTGCTGCCCGCCTGGGCACTGCTGGCCCTCGTGCTGGCATGGAGCTGGCGACAGCGCACCGCACTTGATGTCTGGCAGCTCGGCGAGGCCGAGGCCGTGCACCTTGGCCTGCCGCTGGCGCGCTTCCGCCGCCAGCTGCTGCTTGCGGCCTCGCTGCTGGTGGCACTGGCGGTGGCACAGTCGGGCGGCATCGGTTTTGTCGGCCTCCTGGCACCGCACATGGCGCGCCGGTTCGGCCTGTTCCGCCATCGCGAGCTGCTGCCGGCGACGCTGCTGCTCGGCATGCTGCTGGCGGTGCTTGCCGACTGGCTGGCACGCACGCTGATCGCGCCGCTGGAACTGCCGGTGGGCGTGCTCACCGCGCTGCTCGGCGCACCGGCCTTCCTGTTGCTGTTTTTGCAGCGGAGGCCGGCATGAGCCTTGCCCTGCACAATGTCGATGTGGCACTGGACGGCGCCACGGTGCTGCATGACATCACGCTTGGCATCGGCGCCGGCTGCACCGCGCTGATCGGCCCGAATGGCGCCGGCAAGTCCACCTTGCTGCGGGCCTGCGCCGGTGACGGCCGCTGGCTGGACGGCCTGGTGGTGCGCGGCGGAATCACGCTCGATGGCGCAGCGCTGCACCAGTTCTCGCCAGCGGCACTGGCACGCCGTCGCGCCTTTCTCCTGCAACAGCAACCCGAGCGCCTGCACCTGCCGGTCTGCGAGCTGCTCTGCCTCGCGGCCTGGCCGCACGGCGGCAGTGGCCAGCGTGGCGAAGCGCTGTACCGCGAGGCGCTTGCGCTCTGGGAGCTGGAGGTGCTCGCCGGCCGCCACTATGACGGCCTCTCCGGCGGCGAACGCCAACGCGTGCAGCTGGCGCGCACCTGGCTGCAGATGCGCCTGCACCCGAACCCAGGCGAACGCCTGTGGCTGCTCGACGAACCGCAGACGGCGCTCGACCTGCCGCACCAGCAATTGCTGCGCACCCGCCTCGGCGCCGAAGCCGCAAGCGGCGCCACCGTGCTGTTTTCCACCCATGACCTCAACTTCGCGCTGCGCACGGCCGACCGCGTGATCGCGCTGCGCGACGGCCGCGTGCTGGCCGACGGCACGCCGGCCGAACTGGCCGATCCGGCACTGCTGGCAAGCGTTTTCGGCGTATCGTTCAGCTGCCACATCCATCCCGGCGACGGTCGTCCCTGGGTCATGCCCGACTGACACTGTCCCGCACAGGACCACCCATGAGCCTTTTTGCCCAGCAACCCCACACTGCCGACAGCCTGCGTGCCGCCCTCGCCGCGCAGGGCTATATCGCCTCCGATGCCATCGCGCTCACGCTGTTCCTCGCCGTGCAACTGGAAAAACCCGTGCTGGTCGAAGGCCCGCCCGGCGTCGGCAAGACCGAACTTGCCAAAGCCGCCAGCGCACTCTTCCAGCGCCCTCTGATCCGCCTGCAGTGCTATGAGGGCCTCGACGAGAGCAAGGCGCTGTACGAGTGGAAGTACGGCAAGCAGCTGCTCTACACGCAACTGCTGAAAGAACAGCTCGGCGACATCCTGCGCGGCGCCACCGGCCTGTCGGAATCTGTCGAGCGCCTGCACCAGTTCGGCGACATCTTCTACTCGCACGAATTCCTCGAGCCGCGGCCACTGCTGGCCGCGCTCGAGGCCGACCAGGGTGCCGTGCTGCTGATCGACGAGATCGACAAGGCCGACCAGGAGTTCGAGGCCTTCCTGCTCGAGCTGCTGTCGGACTATCAGGTGTCGGTGCCGGAAATCGGCACGGTGAAGGCGAAAAGCACACCGCTGGTGCTGCTCACCAGCAACAACCAGCGCGAGCTGTCGGATGCGCTGAAGCGGCGCTGCCTGCACCTGTACATCCCGTACCCGGATGCCGTGCTGGAACGGCAGATTCTCGGCGCACAGGTGCCCGACCTGCCCGAAAAACTGCGCGAGCCGCTGATCAGCTTCGTGCAGGCCCTGCGCACGCAGGACCTGCGCAAGGTACCGGCCATCAGCGAGACCCTGGACTGGGCACGCACGCTGTTGCTGCTCAACGTGGAGGCGCTGGACGCCGGCTGGGTGGAGCGCACGCTTGCCGTACTGCTCAAGCACCAGGACGACGTGGAGCGCGTGCGCGAGCAACTGCCTTCGCTGCTGAAAAAAAGCCGCTGAGGCCATATCACCGACGACACACATTCATGGACCGCAAGCTCACCGAATTCGCCGCCCTCTTGCGCAACAACGGCCTGCCGCTGTCGCCGCCGGAGCTGGCCGATGCCGTGCACGCCGTGCACGCGGTGGGTTATGACGACCGCCAGCGCTTTCACGACGCCCTCGCCTGCACGCTGGCCAAAAGCCATCACGACCGCATCGTGTTCGAGCGCTGCTTCGAGCGTTTTTTCCGCTTCGGCGCCGAAGACGCGGCCAGCGGCGCGACCTCGGCCGCCGGCACGCAGGCACCGCCGGAAAACCTGCCACCGCTACCCGGCCAGGGCAGCAACGGCTCAGGCAGCGGCGGCGGTGCCGGCAGCGGCGTCAGCCCGTCGTCACTGGGCGAGCAGTTGCTGGGCGGGGATGCCAACGCGCTCGCGGTGGCACTGGCGCAGGCCGTGGACACCGTGCAACTGCACGCCATCCGTGTCATCACGCAGAAGGGGCTGTACGGCCGCCGCCTGCTGAACGCCATGGG
>DAIRDY010000280.1:0-3178 GCA_036795935.1 Moraxellaceae bacterium
ACGCGGGGGTTCCTGGGCAGGGGCTGGTTGGGCCGGGGCGGGCAAGGCGGCGGATTTTGCCACAGGCGGGCAGGACGCCACAGGCGCCGTTGACGACGCTGACGACGCTGGGCCCCCGCCTTCGCGGGGGCGACGTGCGGAGCAGGTAATGGCGCCGCCCGGGCAGGCGGCCGCACCAAAAAAATGGCCCCGGGGGGAACGGAACCCGCCGGGGCCAACGAGGGTAAAACGTTTAGCGCGTGCTCAGGCGGCCGCCTTGCCTTTGGCGGGCACGGCGTGCGCATCCAGATCCAGCTCCTGCTTCCAGCGCGCGAGCAGGGCGCGGGTGTCGCTCTGCCAGGGATGGAAGCCCGGGCGGTAGTAGGCGAGATAGGCCGGGATCAGGCCGCGGAACCAGCCGCGGCGGCCCCACAGCCGGTTGACGCCGCGCAGCCACTCGCGCGGACGCAGCTCGCCGTCGTTGCGCAGCAGCCGGGTCTGGAAGCGGGCCTGGTTGATCATGAACATGGCGGTGGTGATGGCCATGGCGCGCACGCGCAGCCAGTAGTCGCCGACCTGCTCTTCGTAGACATCGAAGGCCACGCCCTTGTGTTCGTTCTCTTCCACCGCATGCCAGAGCCAGAGTTCGCGCATGGCGGGATCCATGGCCTCGTTCATCTCCGGGTTCTCGAGCATGGCTTCGGCCATGATGGCGGTGAAGTGCTCGAGCGCGCAGGTGATGGCGAGCTGGCGTTCCGGCGAGAAATTCTTGCGCATGAAGGCGATGCGGCCGGTGATCTCGTCCTCGATGGCCTTGAGGTCGATGCCGTGGGCGCGGGCGTAGTCGTTGTAGTGCTCGTGCTCGCGCGCATGCATGGCTTCCTGGCCGATGAAGGCGCCGACCTGCTGCTTCAGCTTCGGGTCGCGGATGCGCTCGCGGAAATGGCGCACGCTGTCGACGAAGAAGCGCTCGCCGGCCGGGAAGGTGGCGGAGAGCGCATTCAGCATGTGGGTGAGGAAGGGACTGCCGTCGGCCCAGTAGCGCGGCACGCCGGCAAAGTCGAAGTCCATGTGGCGCACGGTAATGCCGGCATCCGGCAGCGGCTTGCGGGCGCTCATGCCGCCTTCTCCAGCAGTTCCGGACGGCCCAGCAGGGCGGCCAGCTTTTTCAGGCCGCGGTCGCGCAGGGCGCGGCTGTCGCGCTTGGAGGGATGGAAGTCGGGCTTGTAGTAGGCGAGATAGGCCGGCGCCAGCTTGCGCAGGAAGCCGGGCTTGCCGAGCAGCCAGTTGAAGCCGTCGCGGATCGAGGCCCAGTCGGCCTTGTCCTTCATGCCGTTGCGCAACTGGAAATAGTGCAGCGCGGTGAAGAAGGTGAATTCCAGCGTGGTGGCGGCCATCTCGCTGGTGCGCACCCAGTAGTTGCCGACCTGCTCCTGGTACACGTCGAAGGCCACCGACTTGTGCTCGGACTCTTCCACCGCGTGCCACAGCCACAGCGGCAGCATGTTCTTGTCCATGCCGCCGAGGAAATCCTCGTGCTCGAGCATCAGCTCGGCCAGCATGGCGGTGAAATGTTCAAGGGCGCAGGTCTTGGCCAGGCGACGCTCCGGCGACAGGCGCTTTTCCTGCCAGCGGATGCCGTTGTAGACGAAGTCGACCACCTTCTGCGTCGGCATGCCCTTTTCCTGCATCAGCGCGTTGAACACCTCGTGCTCGTTGCCGTGGTGCGCTTCCTGGCCGATGAAGCCCTTCACTTCCTCTTTCAGCTGCGCGCTTTTCAGCGTCGGCTGGTAGTGGCGCACCGAGCGCACGAACATGCGTTCGCCTTCGGGGAAGGTGCAGGACAGGGCGGTGAGCAGCACGGACTTGAACTGGCTGTTGTCGAACCAGTACAGCGGCATGGACGGATCGAACTGGAAGTCCATGCGCCGAGGCTGGATGGCGCTCTTGTTGATGCGACGGACCGAGGTCGGGGCAGCGGCGGAAACGGCAGCAGTGGCAGTCATGTCGGAGGCTCCTTGGCAAGCTATGCCCGGAGTATTCGCCGGCCCCGGCGTGACCGTTAGGCCACAGGGTGCCAAGTTCCTGTCATGGCAGGCCAGCCTGTTTTGGCATGGCCTGCGAATGACAAGACTGTTCGAGGTTTGTACAGGCTCAGCCCTTGAAGCCGAGCATTTCCTTGTACTTGGCTTCCAGCGCCTCGCTGTCGTGGTCTTCCGGGTGGAAGCCGGGACGGAAGTAGTCGAACAGCTCCGGCATGACTTCGGTGAGGAAGCCCTTGTAGCCGAACAGGCCCCACATGCCGCGGGCCCAGGACTTGAGGTTGAAGAACTGGCCGTCCTTCGCCATCAGGCGCACCTGCTGGTCGGCCACCACGGCGGCCAGGATGACCATGGCCACGACCATGGCGCCGGCGCGCGTGGCGTAGGCATTCTTGTACAGGCGCTGGTAGGCGTCGTAGCACACGGACTTGTGCTCGGACTCCTCGATGGCATGCCACAGCCACATCTTGCGCATCACCGGGTCGTTCATGCGCTCGTTCCAGTCGGTGCGCTTCATCAGCTGCGCGGCGATGGTGGCGGTGAAGTGCTCGAGCGCGCAGGTCACGGCCAGCTGCTGCTTGTGCGACAGGATCTTGTGGCCGAACTTCAGCAGCTTGCCGACGCGGCGGTGGAAGTAGTCGACGTCGATGCCGTGCGCGGTGGCGTAGTCGTTGAACTCCTTGTGCTCCTTGGAGTGCATGGCTTCCTGGCCGATGAAGGCGCTGATTTCCTTCTGCATGGCCGGATCTTCGATCTGGTCGCGGATGTTGCGCATGCTGGTGACGAAGAAGAACTCGCCTTCCGGGAACAGCGACGACAGGTTGCTGAGGAAGTGGGTCAGGAAGGGATCATCGTGGAACCAGTACCTGGGCACGTCGTTGAAGCCGAAGTCCATGCGGCGGACGGGGAAGCTGGCCTTGATCTGGGCTTGCGCGGTCATCTCGGGTCTCCGGTGGCTCTGGTGTAGCCTTGTGCTTGGCGCCGCCAGCCCCTGTTTTTCGCGTCGGGCCGTCTGGCGGAGTTTCGACACACTCTGTCACTCTGCGGAATGTGTCATTGGACGATGTAAGTTTTGCCAGCTGCCGGGGGCGCCGCCTAGGTCGTCAGGGGCCAGATTTGGTCAAACGGGGCCAGTTTCGTCGGGAAAATGACCGGCA
>DAIRDY010000281.1:0-3147 GCA_036795935.1 Moraxellaceae bacterium
GGCCCAGCCCGAACACCGGCAGCAGACGCTTGAGCATGCCTCCCTGCCGGCCGAGCACGACACCGGTGCGCACGATCACCAGCCGCACGCCCAGCGCTTCCACCTCGCGCGCGGCATTCTCCCAGTCGCGGCAGAGCACATGCATGTACTCGTCGTGCGGCGTGCTGGTTTCCTCCAGCAGGCGCTCGCCCTGGTCGCCATACCAGCCGATGGCCGAGCCCGAGACCATGACGCGGGGCGGCTGCGGCCGCCGGCGCAGCACCTGCACCAGTTCCTCGGTCAGGGTGACGCGGCTGGCATGGAGCTGCTGCTTGCGCGCCTGCGTCCACGGCCGGTCGGCAATGCCCTCGCCAGCGAGGTTGATGACGGCATCCAGCGGCCACTCGGCGCGGTACTCGGTGAGCCGGGCGATGGCGCGGGCGCGACCACCGAACAGCTTCATCACCTTGTCGGGCTGCCGGGACAGCACCGTCACCTCATGCCCGGTATTGAGCAGCTTCGGCACCAGCGCGCTGCCAATGAAACCCGTGCCGCCCGTGACCAGTATGTGCATGTCGACATTCCTGCCTGAATGAATGCGCGGGAGTGTACCAGCTTGCTGAAAATGCCTTGCAGCATGCGGTTTCCCGGCAGGAGACAGCAGGGCCGGGCATCCATCACTGCCAGCTGGGTGATGCGCCGGAACGCTTCCGGACCTGCGCCACAAACGCAGGCGGCAACCGCCCGGCATCGGAATTTTTCAGCGAAGACGAAGGAAATGGCGCCGTGAGCCGCCACGGGACCGCCGGCGCAAGACCCGGCTTGAATTGTTATAATATAACATTATGCTGCAAGCCCACCGACCGCCAGGAACCCTGCCACCATGAACCGTCTCCCCGTCACCGTGCTCTCGGGCTTTCTCGGCGCCGGCAAGACCACGCTGCTCAACCAGTTGCTCAGGAACCGCGAAGGCCGCCGCGTCGCCGTCATCGTCAACGACATGAGCGAGGTCAACATCGACGCGCAGTTTGTTGCCGACGAAGTCACGCTGACGCGCGGCGAGGAAAAGCTGGTCGAATTCTCCAACGGCTGCATCTGCTGCACCTTGCGCGAAGACCTGCTGAACGAGGTCGCCGCGCTGGCCCGTGCCGGGCGCTACGACTATCTGGTGATCGAGTCCACCGGCATTGCCGAGCCGCTGCCGATCGCCGAGACCTTCACCTTCCGCGACGAGGACGGCACCTCGCTGTCCGATGTGGCGCGGCTCGATACGCTGGTGACCGTGGTCGACGCCGTCAATTTCCCGGCCGAGTATTTTGCGGCACGCCCGCTGGCCGAGACCGGCGAATCGCTGGGCGAGGACGACGCGCGCACCGTCACCGACCTGCTCATCGAGCAGGTGGAGTTCGCCGACGTCATCCTGATCAGCAAGACCGACCTCGTGGCGCCGGAGGACGTGGACGCCCTCGAGGCCGTGCTGCGCACACTGAACACCGTCGCCCGCATCCGGCGCATGGCCCGTGGCCATATGCCGCTGTCGGAGGTGCTCGACACCGGCCTGTTTGACTTCGCGCGCGCCGAACAGGCACCGGGGTGGCTGCGGGAAATGCGCGGCGAACACGTGCCGGAAACCGAGGAGTACGGGATTGCCTCGTTTTGCTATCGCGCCCGCCGGCCTTTCCATCCGCAACGTTTCTGGAACTTCCTGCACCAGCACTGGAGCAACGGCCGCCTCGTGCGCAGCAAGGGCTATTTCTGGCTGGCCTCGCGGCCGGCACTGGCCGGCACGCTGTCGCAGGCCGGCGGCATCCTGCATCACGGCGTGGCTGGCCACTGGTGGGCGGCGGTCGACGAGGCGGACTGGCCGGAGGACGAAGAAAGCCGCGCACGCATCCTCGCCAAATGGGACGGGGAAATGGGCGACTGCCGCCAGGAACTGGTGTTCATCGGCCAGCAGGTGGACGAGACCCGGGTGCGTGCCGAACTGGATGCCTGCCTGCTCAGCGACGACGAAATGGCTGCCGGGGCCGGGGTCTGGGCGACCTATCCCGATCCCTTCCCGGCATGGGAGATGTCGACCCAATAACCGATTGCTGAGAAATGCCCATCCGGGGCTTTTTCAGCCCGCGATTCCGGCGCATGTCCGGAATCGCTCCACGCTGAATCAATCCCTTGCACAGTGATTGATTCGCGAGCCACCCTGCGGCATGGGCAGCGATATGCCATCATTTGCGCCCTCCTCCCGACCCGCCGCCCTCGACCCACGCCCCCCATGCAGATCCGCACCGCCGTTCCGCTCAACCTCGTCACCGGCTTTCTCGGCGCCGGCAAGACCACCGCCATCCGCCATTTGCTCGAACACCACCGTGACGGCGAGCGCTGGGCGGTGCTGGTCAACGAGTTCGGCAAGGTCGGCATCGACCAGGCCGTGCTCGGCGGCGACGGCATCGCCATCCGCGAAGTGCCGGGCGGCTGCCTGTGCTGCACCAATCACCTGCCCTTGCAGATCGCGCTGTCGCAGTTGCTGGCGCGCGCCCAGCCGACGCGGGTGCTGATCGAGCCCACCGGCCTCGGCCATCCGGCGCGCGTGCTGGAGTTGCTGCGCGAAGCGCACTGGCAGGGCGTGCTGGACGTGCGCGCCACGATCACGCTGGTCGATGCCCGCGAGCTGGCCGATGCGCGCGTGCTGGCGCACGAAACCTTCCGCGCGCAGATCGAGGCCGCCGATGTGCTGGTGTTCAGCAAGGATGACGTGCTGACGGATGAGGAGCGCCAGCGCGCCAGCGACTTCGCCGCCGGCCTCGTGCCGCCCAAGGCGCATGTGCACTTCCTGCGCGAAGGCCGGCTGCCGAAAGCCTGGCTCGACCTGCCGGCCCGGCAGGCACCGCTGAAACGCTCGCTGCTGCATGCCCTGCCTGCTGCCATGGCCACGGCATCACTGCCAGCCGGCGAGGACATGAGTCCGCCCTATCACTACAGCGAACAGGCGGGCGAGGCGGCGATTGCCGGCTGGGTGTTTCCGCGCGACTGGGTGTTTGCGCACCAGCCACTACTCGACGTGCTGTTCGGCCTGAAAGGGACGCTGCGCGTGAAAGGCGTGTTCCATACCGATTCGGGCTGGATTTTCTTCAATGCCACGCGCCACGAGACACAGGTGAACAGCGAAGT
>DAIRDY010000282.1:0-3134 GCA_036795935.1 Moraxellaceae bacterium
TCGGTCACGCGCGGTATGCGGCGGTCCAGCCAGCGCTGCCAGCGCCGGCGGAACAGGGCTTTCACGGCGCCCGGCATGTCAGCCGATCACGTCCACGGCCTTCAGCAACTGTGCCGTCAGGCTGTGCGTGCGGCCCTGGTCCTCAAGCCCGCCGCGCAGGCGGTGCTCGGCCACCGGCAACAGCACGGCCTGCACGTCTTCCGGCAGCAGGTGGTCGCGCCCGGCCAGCAGCGCCCAGGCTTGCGACGCGCGCAGCAGCGCCAGCGTGCCGCGCGGCGACAGGCCGTGCTGGAAGCCCTGCGCCGTGCGCGTATGCGCGACCAGGCGCTGGATGTAGTCGAGCACGGCATCGGCGGCATGGACCTTCGTCACCGCCCGCTGCCACTCCTCCAGCTGCGCCGGCGTGGCCAGTGCCTTCATTTGCGGCAACAGCTGGCGACGGTCACCGCCGGTGAGCAGTTCGCGCTCGGCACGGGCATCCGGATAGCCGAGCTGGATGCGCATCAGGAAACGGTCCAGCTGCGATTCCGGCAAGGGGAAGGTGCCCATCTGCGACGACGGATTCTGCGTCGCGATCACGAAAAACGGCTGCGGCAGCTTGCGCGTGATGCCGTCGGCCGTGACCTGGTGCTCCTCCATGGCTTCCAGCAACGCGCTCTGGGTTTTCGGCGTGGTGCGGTTGATCTCGTCGGCGAGCAGCACCTGCGCAAACACCGGTCCCTCGCGGAACACGAAGTCCTGGGTCTGCGGATTGAACACCGACACGCCGATGATGTCGGCCGGCAGCATGTCGCTGGTGAACTGGATGCGCTGGTAACGCAGGCCGAGCACGCGCGCCAGCGATTCGGCCAGCGTGGTCTTGCCCATGCCGGGCAGGTCCTCGATGAGCAGGTGGCCGCGGGCCAGCAGACAGGCCAGGGCCAGCTTGATCTGTTCGGGTTTGCCGAGGATGACCTGGCCTAGGGCGGCCAGCACCGGCGCGAGAGCTGTCGTCATGGGATTTCCTGACCTGGATCGGGGATGACGCCGAAGGGATTGGTTATAGTCGGGCGCTGTCCGGCACCATAACACCAAAATCTTGCGCCCATGAAACCTACAAACCTGCGCCACGTCGCCACCGCACGGGCTTTCGTCGACGCCCTGTTCAGCCCGGTTGACGGACTGCCCCTGCCGGCCCCGGACAAGGTGGTCGCCGAGGTCGGGCGCTATTGCGGGAAAACGCCGGGACTGGGCACGGTGCTCGACGGCCTGCTGCGCGCACTGGAAGCGCGCTTCCTGCTGGCCACCGGCCAGCGCTTCGCCGCTGCCGACACGACCCTGCGCCGCCGCTTCGTGAATGACCGCCAGGGCGTGGAGGCCGCATTGCTGGAGGCGTTGGCACAGCCCTTCCGCCTCGCGCTGCTGCAGGACGAGCAGTTGCTGGCCACGCTGCACTTGCCCAATGGCGTGCGCGTGCCGGCCGAGATTGAAGCCGCGCGCTGGCGCAGCCAGGTCAGCGATGCGGCCGACCTTGCCGCCGAAGAAGCCATCGAGGCCGACGTGGTGATCGTCGGCACCGGTGCCGGCGGCGCCGCGGCCGCCTATGAGCTCGCCTGCCAGGGCCTGGCCGTGGTGGTGATCGAGGAAGGCCGCTATCACGATCGCCGCGATTTCAACGGCCGGCTCACCGACATGATCCCCCTGCTCTACCGCGCGCTGGGACTGACCGTGGCACTCGGCAACACCGCCATTCCGGTACCCGTCGGGCGCAGCGTCGGCGGCACCACCACCATCAACTCCGGCACCGCGATGGCGGTGCCGCCGGAGACGCTGGCGCGCTGGCGTGCCGAAGGCCTGCGCGACTTCACCGAGGCCGAGATGGCGCCCTACAACGCCGAAGTGCTGGACATGCTGCAGGTGCAGCGCGCCGATCCACGCTACGTCGGCGAGATCGGCAAGGTGATGCGCGAGGGCGCCGGCCGCATCGGCTTTGTCGAAGCGCACGAGCTGCCGCGCAATGCCGCCGGTTGCGACGGCCAGGGCCTGTGCCAGTTCGGCTGCCCCACCGACGCCAAGCAGTCGACCAATGTCAGCTACATGCCGCGCGCACTGGAACGCGGTGCCTTCCTGTTCACCGGCCTGCGCGCCAGCACGCTCTTGCAGGAAGGCAGCCGCACGCTGGGCGTGGTGGCCGAAGGCGTCGGCAAGGACGGCACGCCACGCCGGCTCACGGTGCGGGCCCGCGCCACCGTGCTGGCCATGGGCAGTTTCCTGACGCCCGTCTTCCTGCTGCAGAACGGCTTCCGGCTGCCGCAACTCGGCCGCCAGCTCAGCATCCATCCCGCCGGCGCCGTGCTCGCGCACTTCCCGGACCGCACGTTTGATCATGCACGGCGCATCCCGCAGGGCTTTGGCGTCGGCGATCTGGCAGAGGAAGGCCTGATGTTCGAGGGCGGCACCATCCCGCTGCTCGGCCACGGCATGATGAGTCCGCTGCATGGCGAAGACTGGTTGCGTTTCGTGGCCAACTACCAGCACACGGCGTATTTCGGCTTCATGATCCGCGACAGCTCGCGGGGCCGGGTGCGCCCGGGGCCGCATGCGGATTTTCCGCTCATCAGCTACCGCATGAACGGGCCCGACCTTGCGCTGTTCAAGCGCGGCGTGCGCGAGCTCGGACGCATGTATCTCGCGGCCGGTGCGCAGGAAGTCTGGATTCCGGGGCTGCGGCGCATGGCGAACGTGCGCAGCGTGGAGCAGCTGGATGCGCATCTGGCGGCCTCTCGCTCGCCGCGCGATTTCATGATCACGGCCTACCACCCGCTGGGCACCTGCCGACTGGGAGTGGATCCGCGCTTTGGTGTCACCGACAGCACGCACCGGGTGTTCCACAGCGAGGGGCTGTACGTGATGGATGGCTCGAGTGTGCCGGGGCCGCTGGGGGTGAATCCGCAGGTGACGATCATGGCGCTGGCGACGCGGGCGGCGCGGCGGCTGGGGGGGACGTTGGGCTGAGGGCCTGGTTGGTTTCTCGCTGCGCTCTGCCGGGTTTGGCTTTTCGCTGCGCTCTGTTTTCTGACGTTGTTTCTTTTCTAGGTCTGCGTCCTCGGGCCGGACGGGCCCCAGAGGGGCGGTGCGCGCCGCCCCTCTGGACA
>DAIRDY010000283.1:0-3108 GCA_036795935.1 Moraxellaceae bacterium
TCCTTCAAGACGACAAGGCCTCGTGCGGTGGACAACGCCCACTGCATTCCTTTCTGTCCTCAAACTCACTCAATTGTCACGCCACCTGCTGCTCGAGCCTCGATACAACATTGCCAGACTGCATTTCCCTAACCGGCTTTGTTGTGCACGATGCGTTGCTGCGCACGGACCAACGTATTGAATTTCCTCTGTTTCCCGGACATCCTCTGACCTCAAAATCCCGAGGCAAAAGCAGTCCTTCCATTCAAAGCGCTATGCTGCAAACATGGCTTCCCGGAAAACCAACCCGCCCCCCTCATACGGAGAAACACGCCATGGAAACCGCCGCACAGAAAGAACACGAATGGCTCGCACGATTCCTCGGCACCTGGCAGGCCAGTGGCGAGATGCCCGCCGGGCCCGACCAGCCCGCGATGAGCTGGACCACCACCGAGACGGCGCGCCAGATCGGCGCGCTCTGGCTGCAGGCCGAATCGGTCAGCCGCATGTCCGACGGCGGCAGCCATGTCATGCAGCTCACCCTGGGCTACGACACCCGGCGCGCCAAATACGTCGGCACCTGGATCGGCTCGATGATGGACATGCTGTGGGTATACGAAGGCGAGCTTTCGGCCGACGGGCGCGTGCTCACGCTGAACACCGAAGGCCCGGCCATGGACGGCTCGGGCCGCATCCTGCCCTACCGCGACGTGCAGACCTTCATCGACGACAACCATCGCGTGCTCACCTCGCAGGTGCGGAACGACGCCGGCGACTGGGAGCAGTTCATGGAAGTGCATTACCACCGGCAGGCCTGAGCGGCTGCCGGCACCACAGAAAGGAGGCGCGCCATGGCACGCGTTTGCACCTATCTCAACTTTCCGCGACAGACCGAAGCGGCATTCCTGTTTTACCGCGCGGTGTTTGGCACCGAGTTCACCGCGCCGCTGCAACGCTTCAGCGACATGCCCCCTGCCCCGGGGCAACCGCCACTGCCCGAGGCGGACCGCAACCTCGTCATGCATGTCGAGCTGCCCATTCTCGGCGGCCACCTGCTGCGGGGCACCGATGCGCCCGAGTCCATGGGCTTCCGGCTGACCGTCGGCAACAACGTGCACATCAACCTGGAGCCGGACACCCGCGCCGAGACCGAGCGCCTGTTCACCGCACTGGCCGCGGGAGGCACCGTGGACATGCCGCTCGCGGACATGTTCTGGGGCGACTATTTCGGCAGCCTTACCGACCGCTTCGGCATTCGCTGGATGCTCAACTGCGCCAACCGCGGCTGACCGCTGCCGCACCGCCACGCCCGATCAGGGCTGTCAGCGGCGCGGCAGCAATGACGGTGGCGCGCCCGCCGCCCGGCTTCCCGGCCGCAGGGCAGATTCCCTACACTGCGGCATCCTCCGCCCGCCCATGCATACCGGGAGCTTCCGTGGACAGCATTCTTTCCGTGCAAGGCCTCACCAAGACCTATGCCACCGGCCACACCGCGCTGAAACAGGTGAACCTGGACATCCGCCGCGGTGAAATCTTCGCGCTGCTCGGCCCCAACGGTGCCGGCAAGACCACGCTGATCAGCATCATCTGCGGCATCGTGAATGCCAGCGCCGGCCGCGTGATTGCCGACGGCCACGACATCGTCACCGACCCGCGCCCGGCCCGGCAGAAGATCGGCCTGGTGCCGCAGGAGCTCTCCACCGATGCCTTCGAGTCGGTGTGGGCCACGCTCAACTTCAGCCGCGGCCTGTTCGGCCGCGCCCCGAACCCTGCGCTGCTGGAGCAGATCCTGCGCGACCTGTCGCTGTGGGAAAAGCGCCACGAGAAGATCATGACGCTCTCCGGCGGCATGAAGCGGCGCGTGATGATCGCCAAGGCGCTGTCGCACGAGCCGTCCATCCTCTTCCTCGACGAGCCCACCGCCGGTGTCGACGTGGAGCTGCGCCACGACATGTGGCAGATGGTGCGCCGCCTGCGCGAGCGCGGCGTCACCGTCATCCTCACCACGCACTACATCGAGGAAGCCGAGGACATGGCCGACCGCATCGGCGTGATCCGCGGCGGCGAACTGATCCTGGTGGAAGACAAGCACACGCTGATGCAGAAGCTGGGCAAGAAGGAGCTGCGCCTGCACCTGAAGCAGCCGCTCAGCGCCCTGCCCGCCACACTCGCCGACCTGGCGCTGGAGCTGGCCGACAACGGCAGCACGCTGGTCTACCGCTTCGACGGCCAGCAGGACGACAGCGGGATTGCCGCCCTACTGCCAAGGCTGGATGCCGCCGGCATTGGCTGGCGCGACCTGGAGTCGCGCCAGAGCTCGCTCGAGGACATCTTTGTCAGCCTGGTCCGGAGTGCCGCATGAACCGCCTCAACTTCCATGCCGTCCGCGCCATCTACGTTTTCGAAATGGCGCGCACCTTCCGCACGCTGACGCAGAGCATCGCCTCGCCGGTGCTGTCCACCTCGCTCTACTTTGTTGTCTTCGGTGCCGCCATCGGCAGCCGCATGGGCGACATCGAGGGCGTGAGCTACGGCGCCTACATCATCCCCGGCCTGATCATGCTGGCCATGCTCACCGAGAGCATTTCCAATGCTTCGTTCGGCATCTACATGCCGAAGTGGTCCGGCACCATCTACGAGCTGCTGTCGGCCCCCGTGTCGTTTGTGGAGGCGGTGCTGGGCTATGTCGGTGCGGCGGCCAGCAAATCGGTGATGCTCGGCCTCTTGATGCTGCTCACCGCGCGGCTGTTCGTGGACTACGAGATTGCGCACCCGTTCTGGATGGTGTGCTTTCTGGTGCTGACCGCCGTCACCTTCAGCCTGTTCGGCTTCATCATCGGCATCTGGGCCGACAGCTGGGAAAAGCTGCAGGTGATTCCGCTGATGATCGTGACGCCGCTCACCTTCCTGGGCGGCAGCTTCTACTCCATCACCATGCTGCCCGAGCCCTGGCAGACGATTTCGCTGTTCAACCCGGTGGTGTACCTGGTGAGCGGCTTCCGCTGGAGCTTCTACGGCGTGTCGGACGTGAACATCGTGGTCAGCGTGGGCATGACCACCGCCTTCATGCTGCTCTGCCTCACCGGCATCTGGTGGATATTCAAGACCGGCTACCGCCTGAAGCAGTAA
>DAIRDY010000284.1:0-3107 GCA_036795935.1 Moraxellaceae bacterium
GCCACAGGCGTTTTTGCGGCTCAGCGCGCCGGCTTCTGCAGCGCGCCGTGCACGGCCTTTTTCACCATGAAGGCGGCCTTGGTGCCGGGCGAGAACCAGGCCGGCGTCATTTCCGAGGAGGGAAACACGTTCGGGAAGCGCGGGTCGCGCGCCGAGGGACCGGCAATCGTCTTCTCCTGCACCATGGAAATGTACTGGTCGATGGCGTTCTCCAGCGTGTTGCCGTTGATGATGACCTCGGTGCGAATGGTGCGCGCATAGTCGGCCACGCCGGCCACCGTCGAGAGCAGGGGCGCATAGGCATCGACACTGATGCCGTTTTCGCTGGTCACCCACAGGCCTTCGTCGGTATGCACCACCAGCGAGTGGTTGCCTTCGGTGTGGCCGGGCGTGTGGACCAGCGCCACGCCGTCGCCCAGCATGATGCTGCCGTCGAAGCGCACGATGCGTTCTTCGGGGATGTCGGCAATGCCGTTCGGGCAATACCAGTCGGCCTGATAGGGATTGAGGTCGAGTGCCGACGCCCACTCGCGCTCGTGCACCAGCAGCTTGGCGTTCGGGAACAGGCCGGGCTGGTGTTTCGAGCCCAGCCAGCGGCGCACGTCCTGCGTGTGCAGGTGGTCGTAGCTGATGTAGTCGATGTCCTCGGGCGAGAGGCCGATGCGCGCGATGATCTCGGGCACCGTGTCCTGCCGGAACACGAAGGCGCGCTGCAGCAGCTCGGGCATGGTCTGCTCGAGCCGGTGGAAATACGGCGTGGCGGCGTTGCGCTCGTGGTCGGACGGCGACATCAGCAAGGTTTTCAGGCCTTCGCTGGTGTCGAACTGCACCACGAACAGGCGGTTCTGCAAGTGCAGGTATTCCACCACGCGCTCGCGCGGGAAGGCGTTGCGCAGGCCGTAGCGCGTCGGATACGGCACGCGCACCAGGTCAAACGACTCGTAGTACTTCGCCTTGGGGCCGGCCAGCATGCGGCGGCGGAAGGCTTCGGCGGCGGCGCGGGTGTCTTCCACGCGCGCCATCTGGCCCAGGGCGCGGCGGCTGCCGTCGAAGTCGGTGATCTTCGTGATGTGGCTCATGGGGTTCTCCCTGAAATGTTTTGCGTGATTCAAGTGCGCGAGCGCAGAAGCCTTCAGCGGTAGTCGCTGGAGGAAAAATTGCGGCGGCCGCGCTCGCGGGCGCGATCGACCTGCCCGAGGAAAAACACCGGGAAGGCGTTGCACACCTTGCCGAGCACGGAGTCCTGGAACGGCAGGTAATACTCCACCGGGCGCTTCTTCAGCACCGGGCCGAGGATGGCGGCGGCGACTTCATCGGGGCTCAAGGCGCGGCCGCCGGAGAAGGTGAGCGCGGCATCCGGGTCCCCACGCTGCTGCTCCAGCATGTCGGTCTTCACCGGGCCGGGACCGAACAGCGTGACGGCAATGCCGTGCGGGCGCAGGTCGCCGGCGGCGGCAATGCTGAAGCCGCGCACCGCAAACTTGCTGGCGGCATAGGTGGTGGTGCCCGGCGTGGCATACAGCGAGGCAATCGAGCCGATGTTGATGATGTGCCCGCGCCGGCGCGGCTTCATCACCGCCGCCACCGCATTCGCGCCCAGCATCACGCCCTTCACGTTCACGTCCAGCGTCAGCTCGATGTCGGCGGGGCGCAGCTCGCCGGTCTGGCCGCTGCGCAACACGCCGGCCACGTTCATCAGCACGTCGATGGCAAAGCCGCCCTGCTCCAGTTCCTGCACCAGCGCCTGCCAGGCCTCGGCCGAGCGCACGTCCAGCACGCGGCACTGCACATTCGCCTGGCCACCCCAGCGCGCCGCCAGCGCCTCGGCATTCATGTCGGCCGCCACCACCCTGTGGCCGTGGCGCAGTGCCATCGCGGCAATGGCCGCGCCAATGCCGCTGGCCGCGCCCGTAATCAGCAGATTCATGGCATCTCCCCTTTTCGGATGTTCTTGTCGCGAGGCAGTCGCGCGCTGCCTCGGCCGGCGCGGCCGCGTGCAACGGAGCCTGCGCCATCATGCCCGAACCACGGCCGTCCGCTTGACGCTTGCCGACAGCGAGCTTGACAATTCGCGCCACACCCACCGCCAAGGCCACCGCCCGCGTGACCACCACCCCGCACCGCCGCGTGATTCCCGACAGCTTCGTGCAGATGCTCTTCGAGTACCTGCAGGGCCGCGGCCATGCGCCCGAGGCCGTGCTCGGCCTGCCCTGGCCCACGCCCCAGGCCGACGGCCTGGGCGGCTTTCCCATCGAGCGCTGGGTGACGCTGCTGCAACGTGCCGCCGACCATCTGGACGACCCGCTGCTCGGCCTGCACCTGGGCCAGTGCATCACCCCGCGCCATGTCGGCGTGCTCGGCTACGTGCTGCTGGCCTCGCCCAACCTGGCCAGCGCGCTCAGCCGGCTCGAACGCTACCAGCGCCTGGTCTACGACGTGACGCCGATGCAGCGGCGCGACGGCAACGGCTACATCGACATGGTCTGGGGCGCCGAACAGGGCCGTCCCGGCCGGCTCTCCGACGACACCTCCATCACCGCGCTCGTGCACTTCTGCCGCAGCCTGACGCGCGACCCGGTCACGCCGCGCGTGGTGCACTTCATCAACCCCGCGCCGCCCGACATCCGCCCCTACACCGACTACTTCGGCTGCCCCGTGCTGTTCGGGCAGCCGGAAACCATCGTCCGCGTCGGCATCGAAACCCTGGTGATGCCGCTGAAGAATGCCGACGCCGGCCTCGTCGCCCTGCTCGAAGGCCAGGCCGACCGGCTGCTGCAACAACTGCCACAGGACGATGCCTTCATCGACCGCCTGCGCAAGGCCATCGCGCTGGCGCTGCACAAGGGCGAGCCTACCGTCGACAGCATTGCGCAGACGCTGTGCGGCAGCGCGCGCACGCTGCAACGCCAGCTGCGCGAGGCCGGCACCAGCTTCCGCCAGGAGCTGGCGACCGTGCGCCGGCAACTGGCCGACGGCTATCTGGCCGATTCACGCCTGAACATTGCCGACATTGCGCTGCTGCTCGGCTACTCCGAGCACAGCGCGCTCACGCGCAGCTACCGGCAGTGGACGGGGCAGAGCCCGCAGCAGGCGCGGGCAGGGATGAA
>DAIRDY010000285.1:0-3063 GCA_036795935.1 Moraxellaceae bacterium
CTACCGGTCGTGCGGCTCAATCAGCCAGCGGCCTTGATGAGTTGCAGGACCTCCCGGAACTTCGGGTGCTGGCAATTGCCAAGCCACTCGAACAGCACCATTTCGTGGGTCACGACCGTGGCACCCGCTTGCGACAGCCGGGTCATGGCCGCTGCGTGATCTGCCTGCCGTCGCGAACCGCTGGCATTCGCAACCACCCAGACGCGCTTGCCCGCACGCAGCAAGCCCAGCGCCGTCTGCATCATGCAGACATGGGCCTCGCATCCGGCGACGACGACCTGATCGCCCGTCGGCTTCGCGTCATGCAATGCTTCGATCAGTCCATCGGCACAAGCATCGAAATGCGTCTTGGCCAGCGTGGCCTGGCACTCGGCCCGGATCTTCACGACGTTCGGACCTAGGCCCGTGGGGTTCTGTTCGGTGCCGAGGACAGGGATGTCCAGGACGCGGGCCGCTCGTGCCAACAGGACGCCGTTGGCAACCACTGCAGCCGCGTCGTGGATGGCTGGCATCAGTCGGGACTGGTAGTCCACGAGTACCAGCGCACAGTCCCTCGCTTTCACGGCGTCCATGTTCATGCCTCCCCTGGACGTTCTCCGCGACCCGACGCGCGGCCCAGCAGTTGCCGAAGGTAGGTGTCGAAGAGATCCTGCGATGCCTGCTTGAACATGCGGATCCGCCCCGTGTGGCTGAGCACGAGCAGGCCAACCGAGTGCGCAAAAAGCGCCGTCACTTCTTCCAGGGCGCGCTTCGGGGGCTGCCCCAGTGCCTGCAGGGCATCCTGGACCGGCTGCAACGCGTCACGAAGACGCGCGTTCAGCTTTTCGTTCAGCTCGGGCGTCAACCCACGAGGATTCATGCCCTGGAACAGGTAGAAGCCAAGGTCCAGGTCACGCGGGTTCTCGCGGTAGAAGTCGAAGAACGCTGTTGCCGCAAGTCGCACATGCTCGGCGGCGCCGGTGCGGCCGTCGAGGGCGGCCTGCACCTGCGCATTTAGCCGCTCCAGCGATTCCGACAGCAGGGCACCGTACACCTCTTCCTTGCTGGCGAAGTAGCTGTAGATCGCGCCCACGGTGTAGCCGGCACGCTGAGCGATCTCGCGCATGCTGGTCTTCTCCATGCCCAGGTCGAAGAACGCCGAGCGTGCCGCGTCCAGCACCGCGCGGCGCCGAACGTCGGCCAGCGCCTGCTTGAGCACCTCGCGCGGCTGGGCCGCAGCCCGCTTGGCAGCCGGGCGGCGGGAGGTCGTCGTCGATGTAACCATGGGCCATTGTAAACGTTGACCATTTGCATTGAACAGTGTTTAATTGAGATGCTAAATGTTCAATCTGCCTGGAGACAACCATGCCTGCCGCTTCCTCCGACGCCGTCACCAAAGTCAACCTGATGTCCGGCGACGCCTACCGCGAGTCGCTGCGCCGCTACAAGCCGAAGGTCTTTGTCGATGGTCGCGAGGTGACCAGCGTGGTCGATGACCCGTCGCTGCGCCCCGGCGTCAACGCCCTTGCATTCACCTACGACTACGCTCTGCGCGATGAGTTGGAGCCGATCGCACTGGCCACCCAGACCAGCCGCAACCGGGTCGTCAGCCGCATGCTGCACGTCAACGAGTCGGCAGGTGACCTGCTGAACAAGCTGGAAGCCGTGCGGGTGCTGTGCCAGGAGACCGGCTGCGCACAGCGCTACCTGGCGCACGACGCGCTGAACGGTATCGCCCAGGCCACGGCCCGCATCGACGATGCCAAGGGCAGCACCGAACACCGCGGCCGCTTCGAGGCCTACCTGGCCCATGTGCAGGACAACGACTTGTCGCTCGGCATTGCAATGACCGACGCCAAGGGCGACCGCAGCCGCAAGCCGCACCAGCAGGCCAACCCCGACACCTACGTTCATGTCGTGGAGCGCAGCGCCAAGGGCATCGTCATCAGTGGCACCAAAGCCATCGTCACCGGCGGCCCGTACATGCACGAGTTCCTGATCATGCCCAGCCGCAACATGGGCCGCGAGGACGCTGACTTTGCGGTGTGCTGCGCGGTGCGTGTGGACGAGCCGGGCATCACCATCGTGTCCCGCCCGGCAGGCCGACCGGGCGAGAAGGTCGAGCATGGCGAGGCGCTGTTCTCGCGCAAGTACGGCCAATCGACCGCCGTCGTGATCTTCGACAGCGTGTTCGTGCCGTGGGACCGTGTGTTTTTCGCCGGCGAATGGGCGTACAGCCATGTGCTGACCTACAGCTACGCCACCCACCACCGGCACAGCTGCATCGCCGCCCGGGCCGGCTTCGGTGACCTGCTGATCGGCGCGGGCGCGCTGATGTGCGAGGCCAACGGGCTGGACCCGAGCAAGAAGAGCAACCTGCGCGACCCGATGGTCGAGCTGATCACCATCACCGAAAGCTTCTTCGCCTGCGGCGTGGCGGCCAGCGTCTACGCGGAGAAGGACCCGCACAGCGGCTCGTTCATGCCCGAGCCGGTGTTCAGCAACATTGGCAAGCTGCTGCTGGCGACCAAGATCTACGACATGCACCGCATCGCGCACGAGGTGTCGGGCGGTCTGATCGTCGCTTTGCCCGGCCCGGACGAGGACCACAACCCGGCCACGGCCGCGAAGTTGTCCGAGGTGCTGCAGGCGACGCCGGACATCCCCTACGACAAGCGCATCCAGACGGCGCGCTTCATCGAAGACCTCACCGCTTCCTACCAGGGCGGCTGGTACTCGGTGATCAGCCTGCACGGCGGTGGCTCACCGGCGGCGATGAAGCAGGAGATCTGGCGCAACTACCCGGTGGGGTCGAAGGTAGAACTCGTGGAGCGTCTGCTGGAGCGCGGCGTGCTGCATGACGAAAAGCGAGGCATAACGAAGAACCGGCAGCCAGGGAAGTGCTGCGACACCGGCTGCACCACGCCGGGCCAACCGGTGATGGTGGCGTTGCCCGAAAGTCGGCGCGCCGGCGTTGCGGAATGAATGACGGCTCCGGCGGGTCGGCCCACTACAGCGAACTTCCGCTGGGGGTCGAGAGCGTGAGTTGGCTCCCGCGAACAGCGGACATTCGGCAGTGAGCTG
>DAIRDY010000286.1:0-3063 GCA_036795935.1 Moraxellaceae bacterium
CAGCGCCCAGCGGATGTGCTCGGCGAGCACCTCGCCGGCCTCCGGCAGGCGCGCTTCCAGCGCCGCGATGATGGCGGGGTCGTAGGGCGCATTGCCGAGCCCGATGGCGACATTGCGCAGAAACACCGGATAGAGCGCACGGCGCAGCGCCATGCCCTCGGTGGCGCGCAAATAGTCCGCCTCGCTCCAGCGGAACAGATCCAGCAGTTTCGCCCGGTCCAGCGCATGGCGCGGCAGAAAATCCTTTTCCGGCGTGGCGCGCGCGTAGCGGTTCCACGGGCACACCAGCTGGCAGTCGTCGCAGCCGAAAATGCGGTTGCCGATGGGCGCGCGCAACGGCTCCGGAATCACCCCTTCGTATTCAATGGTCAGCCAGGAAATGCATTTGCGCGCATCGAGCTGGTAGGGCGCCACGATGGCCTGCGTCGGGCAGATGTCGATGCAGGCGGAACAGCTGCCGCAGTGTGCCGTCACCGGCGCATCCACCGGCAGCGGCAGGTCGGTGAAGAGCTCGCCCAGAAAGAAATACGAGCCGGCCGTGCGGTTGATGATGACGGTGTGCTTGCCCATCCAGCCGAGGCCGGCCTGCTCGGCAAAGGGCTTTTCCAGCACCGGCGCGGAGTCGGTGAAGGCGCGGTAGCCGAAGGGGCCGATGGCGGCCTCGATGCGGTCGGCAAATTTCTGCAGGCGCTGGCGCACGGTGCGGTGGTAGTCGCGGCCGAGGGCATAGCGCGCGATGTAGGCACGCGTGCCGTCGCGCAGGATGTCCGGCGCATGCGTGTCGGCCGGCCAGTAATCCATGCGCACCGAAATCACGCGCACGGTGCCCGGAATCAGCGCCGCCGGCTGCGTGCGGCGCGGGTCGGCCATGAAGTCCATGTCGGCATGGAAGCCGCGCGCGATCCACTCGGCCAGACGCGCCGGATGCGCCCCCAAGTCGATGTCGCTGATGCCGACCTGCTGGAAGCCGAGTTCACGGCCCCAGGTCTTGATGTCGGCGGCGAGCTGCCCGAAATCGGGCGCGCTGCCCGCAAGCGGAATGCGTGTCATGGAACCTCGTGGCAGGCGTCAGCCCGGGGCGGCGCTGAAACCGAATAAAACTGAAGCATGGCCGGATGCGTCCGTTATGATGCCGGACCATCCCTTTTGTCCGGAGCGCCGCCATGAGCACGCTGCCCACGCCCCTGTACGACGCCGCGCAGAGCCGCGAGCTGGACCGCCGCGCCATTGCCGCCGGCACGCCGGGTTACGCCCTGATGCAGAAGGCCGGTGAAGCGGCCTTCCAGTACCTGCGCGAACACTGGCCGGCGGCGACGCGCATTGTGGTGCTGGTTGGCCGCGGCAACAACGGGGGCGACGGCTATGTGCTGGCGCGCCTGGCCTGGGCCCAGCACCTCGACGTGCGCCTGGTCACCGTCGGCGCGCACGAGCTGCTGAAGGGCGAGGTGATTGCCGCCGCCAGCGACGCCACCCGCGCCCGGGTGCCGGAATCCAGCTGGAACGGCGAACTGCCGGCGGCCGACATCTATGTCGACGCGCTGTTCGGCACCGGCCTCAACCGCGCGCCCTCGGGCGACTTCCCGGCCGCCATCGCCGCACTCAATGCCAGCGGCAAGCCCGTACTGGCGCTGGACATCCCCTCCGGCCTCGTGGCCGACACCGGCCATGCCCCCGGTGCCGTGGTGCAAGCCACGGCCACGCTCACCTTCATCGCCCTCAAGATCGGCCTGCTCACCGGCCGCGGCCCCGAACTCACCGGCACGCTGGCACTGGCCGACCTCGGGCTGCCGGCCGCGCTCGCCGACAGCCTCGCGCCGGTGGCCGAGCGCCTGTCGGCGCGCATGCTGGCCGACTGGCTGCCGCGCCGCGCCCGCGACGCACACAAGGGCGACCACGGCCATGTGCTGGTGGTCGGCGGCAACCATGGCATGGCCGGCGCCGTGGCGCTCACCGCCGAAGCCGCGCTGCGCGCCGGCGCCGGCCTGGTCAGCGTCGCCACGCGGCCTTCGCACCTGATGATGCTGAACGCGCGCCGCCCGGAGCTGATGTGCCACGGCATTGAGCGGGCCGCCGATCTCGCGCCGCTGCTCGCGCGCGCCGACGTGGTGGTGCTCGGCCCGGGCCTCGGCCGCGACGACTGGGGCACGGCGCTCTACGGCGCGGTGCTGGACAGCGGCAAGCCGCTGGTGCTGGACGCCGACGGCCTCAACCTGCTGGCCACCATGCCCGACGACCTCTACCCCGCTCCCGGCCTCCGCGTGCTGACCCCACACCCGGGCGAGGCCGCGCGCCTGCTCGCCACCGACACCGCCAGCATCCAGGCCGACCGTCCGGCGGCGGCGCGCGCCCTCGCGGCACGCTACGAGAGCGTGGTGGTACTCAAGGGTTCGGGCTCGCTGGTGGCTGACACCGACGGCCTCGGTCTTTGTGCCTATGGCAACCCGGGCATGGCCGGCGGCGGCATGGGCGATGCGCTGGCCGGCATTGTCGGTGCCCTGCTGGCGCAAGGCCTGCCGCCGGGCGCGGCCACCCGCTCCGCCGTCACCGTGCATGCGCTGGCCGCCGACGATGCCGCGCGCAGCCGCGGCGAGCGCGGCCTGCTCGCCAGCGACCTGTTTCCCTTCATCCAGCGCCGGGTGAATCCGTGAGCGAACGCATCGAATTCACCGCGGCCGACGCGGACGCGCAGGAAGCCATCGGCCGCCGCCTCGCCGCCGCGCTCGCCGGCCGCGGCACGGTCTATCTCGAGGGCGAGCTGGGCGCCGGCAAGACCACGCTGACGCGCGGCATCCTGCGCGGCTACGGCCACGAGGGCGCGGTGAAAAGCCCGACCTACACGCTGGTCGAGCCCTATGCCGCGGGCGGCCACACGATCTACCACTTCGATCTCTACCGGCTCACCGATCCCGAGGAGCTGGAACTGCTCGGCATCCGCGATTACTGCCGGCCCGATGCGCTGGCGCTGATCGAATGGCCGGACCGTGGCCAGCCGCTTTTGCCGCCACCGGACCTCGTCATTACAATCCGGGCCATTCCTGACGGGCGCCACCTGGCGCTGGTCGC
>DAIRDY010000287.1:0-3057 GCA_036795935.1 Moraxellaceae bacterium
TGGGGCGCATGAGGCGGCGCCGGCGGCTCAGCCGATGCGCCGTCCCAGCGCTTCGCCCATGCGCGTCGGCGTGCCTTCGCGGAATTTTTCCGCCCAGGTCACGGCGCCCGGGCCGAAGCAGACGATGGCGGTGGAGCCGACCCGGAAGCGGCCGAGCTCGGCACCCTTCTCCAGCACGACGGGCTGGCGCGGCGCATCGCTGCGGTAGTCGGTGACGCGCACGCCGGGGCGCTCCGGCGCCACCACGCCGGCCCACACCGTCTCGATGCTGGCGACGATCATCGCGCCCACCAGCACCACGGCCATGGGACCGAACTCGGTGTCGAAGATCGCCACCACGCGCTCGTTGCGCGCAAACAGCCGCGGCACGTTTTCCGCGGTGCGCGTGTTCACCGAGAACAGGTCGCCGGGCACGAACACCATTTCACGCAGCACGCCGGTGACCGGCATGTGCACGCGGTGGTAGTCGCGCGGCGACAGGTAGACGGTGGCGAAGCTGCCGCCGTTGAACGGCTGCGCGCGCGCCGCGTCGCCGCCCAGGAGTTCGGTCAGGCTGTAGTAGTGGCCCTTGGCCTGGAACACCACGTCGCCCTGGATGGGGCCGAGCTGCGAGATGGCGCCGTCGGCCGGGCAGGCCACGCTGGCCGGGTCGGCATCGATGGGGCGGGCGCCGTCCTTCAGCGCACGCGTGAAGAAGGCGTTGAAGTTTTCATAGGCCAGCGGGTTTTCTTCCACCGCCTCGCTCATGTCGACGCCGTAGCGGCGCGCGAAGAAGGTGATGAAGTTGTTCTTGATGAAGTCGAGACGCGACTCGGCCAGCCAGCCGACCAGCCGCGACAGCAGGTGCTGCGGCAGAAAGTACTGGGGCAGGGTGAGCAGCTTGTCGCGGGTATCGGGCGTCATGGGGTTCTCGCAGGGTGTTGCCGGCGCCGGGCGGCGACAGCAAGGAAAAGGAAAGCGCGGATCAGTTCTCGACCGGGGTGTCCGGACGGTTGCCCCATTCGCTCCAGGAGCCGGCATAGCCCATCAGGCGCGGGAAGCCGAGCAGCTTGCCGACGAGGTAGGTGAAGCCGGAGCGGTGGTGGGTCTGGCAGTGCGTGATCACGGTCTTGTCGGCGCTGATGCCGAGCGCGGCGAGTTCGGCACGCACGGTCTCCAGCGGGCGCACGCGCAGCGAATTGGCGCGGTCCATGGCCTGCGTCCACTCGTAGTGGCGGGCGCCGGGAATGTGGCCGGCGCGCTGGGCCAGCACGCGGGTGCCGGCAAATTCCTCGGCCGAGCGCGCATCCCAGATCACGTGGTCGGCATCCCGGTGGTGCGCGAGCACATAGTCGATGTCGGCGAGCGCACCGGGCACGATCCTGGCCGTGTATGACGAGGCCTGTGGCGCATTCGGCGTGCTCTCCACCGGCAGGCCGGCGGCCAGCCAGGCGTGGATGCCGCCGTTCAGGTAGGAGTAGTGGCGGTGGCCGATGCAGTCCAGCGTCCAGATGAAGCGGCCGGCCCAGCCGCCGCCCTCGTCGTCATAGACCACGACATGGGTGTCCGGGGTCAGGCCGAGCGCGGAAAACACCGCCGACAGCTGCTCGGCCGACGGCAGCTTGCCGGGCGCCGGCTGCTGGCCCGCGACCAGCTGCTTGCCGTTGCAGAGCACGGCCCCGGGCACATGTGCCTGCAGGTAGACCGACTCCTTGCCGAGGTCGATCACGAGCAGCTTGGGCTCGCCCAGGTGGGCATGCAGTACGTCGGGTTCCAGCAGCAGGGGCAGGGACATGGCGGGTTCTCGCAATCGGCGTGCGCGCGATTGTAATGCACACCCCCCGGGGCAGAAACCCGCGCTTTTTTCATGAGCATATGCAAAGTGCTACAGGCGCGCGCCTGGCCGGCATGCGGCAGGGCCTGGTTGGCCGGGGCATGCGCCGGGTTTGCGTCGCCGTGCGTGGCCTCGCTAGGCTTGCACGACAAGGAGCCCCGCCATGCATGTGCTTTATCCCGAGATCCAGCCCTACGCCACCCACCGCCTGGCCGTCGCGCCGCCGCATGTGCTGCATGTGGAGGAGTGCGGCAATCCCGACGGCCTGCCGGTGCTGTTTCTGCACGGCGGCCCCGGTGCCGGCTTCCAGCCCTGGAACCGGCGTTTCTTCGATCCGGCGCGCTACCGCATCGTGCTCGTCGACCAGCGTGGTGCCGGCCAGTCGACGCCGCATGCGCACCTCGAGGGCAACACCACGCAGGCCCTGGTCGAGGACATCGAGGTGCTGCGCCGCTTCCTCGGCATCGAGCGCTGGGTGGTGTTCGGCGGCTCCTGGGGCTCGACGCTGGCACTGGCCTATGCCGAGGCGCATCCGGCGCAGGTCATCGGCCTCATCCTGCGCGGCATCTTCCTCTGCCGCGACCAGGACATCCGCTGGTTCTACCAGGACGGCGCCAGCCATGTCTTTCCCGACTATTGGGCCGATTACGAGCGCGTGATCCCGCCCGCCGAGCGCGGCGAGTTCGTCTCTGCCTTCTACCGCCGCCTCACCGGCAGCGACGAAGTGGCACGCATGGCGGCGGCCAAGGCCTGGTCGGTGTGGGAGGGCCGCTGTGCGACGCTGAAGCCGAATGCCGGCGTGGTCGACCATTTTGCCGATCCGCATACCGCGCTCGCGCTGGCGCGCATCGAGTGCCACTACTTCATGCACCAGTCCTTCCTGCGCCCGGACCAGCTGGTGGAGGATGCGCACAAGCTCGCCGGCATTCCCGGCGTGATCGTGCATGGCCGCTACGACATGGTTTGTCCGCTGGACAATGCCTTTGCGCTGCATGCCGCCTGGCCCGAAGCCGAGTTGCAGATCGTGCCCGATGCCGGACACGCTGCTGCCGAGCCCGGCATCATCGATGCGCTGGTGCGCGCCACCGACGCCTTCGCCCGCCGCTACGGACGGCACTGATGCGCGCACTGATACAGCGCGTGGCGATGGCGCGGGTGACGGTGGCGGGCGAGGTGGTCGGCGAGATCGGCCCCGGACTGCTGCTTTTCCTCGGCATTCACAAGGGCGACAGCGAGGCGCAGGC
>DAIRDY010000288.1:0-3048 GCA_036795935.1 Moraxellaceae bacterium
CCTTAGGAGGGGGTAAGAAAAACAGCCGCAGCGCAAGCGTGTAGCTTCTGCGGCTGTTTTTCTTACCCCCTCCTAAGGACTGCCCGCATGAAACTCAAGCTCATGGCTGTTGCCGTGGCCGCCGCCACCCTGACCCTCGCCGGTTGCAAGCCGCCGCCCTCCAAGCCCACCACCGTCGAAGGCAAGGCCGCCTACACCATCGGCTACATGTCGGCCAAGTCGATTGCCGGCCAGGCCGAAACCCTGGATGCCGAGCAGTACATCCACGGCTTCCGCGACGGCTTCGCCAAGAAGGAAGGCAAGCTGACCGAAGAAGAAATGCGCCAGGCCGTGATGGAGTTTGAAACCAAGCTGCGCGCCGACATGATGGCGAAACAGGAAAAGGCCGCCGGCGAAGCCCGCAGCAAGGGCGAAGCCTACCTCGCCGAGAACGGCAAGAAGCCCGGCGTCATCACCACGGCCTCAGGCCTGCAGTACGAAGTGCTGAAGGAAGGCTCGGGCAACAAACCCAGTGCCGAAAGCACGGTGAAGGTGCATTACGAAGGCAAGCTGCTCGACGGCACCATCTTTGACAGCTCGGTGCAGCGTGGCGAACCGGTGTCCTTCCCGCTGAACCGCGTGATCGCCGGCTGGACCGAAGGCCTGCAGCTGATGGCCCCGGGCGCCAAGTACCGCTTCACCATCCCCGCCAACCTGGCCTATGGTGAAACCGGTGCCGGCCCGATCCCCGCACACTCGGTGCTGGTGTTCGAGGTCGAGCTGCTGGAAGTGCAGCAGTAAGCACAGCGACTTGTGAATAAAAAACGGGAGCTTTTCAGCTCCCGTTTTTTATGGGCGGTCAGGCAGCAGAAATGCAATCACTTCATCAACCGAAGAAATATCGCTGTAGCAATCTAGATCACTTGGGTTTTCTGGAAGCGCAGGCAATAGACATGCCCAGTCCAGTGGCGGCAAGCGCCGCCACTGGACCCCTCCCCGCTTCAGGCCTCTTCCGCCACTGCGCAACAGCCGGCGTGATGCGCCGCACCTGCCGGCGCCACGCCACTGCCGGCTGAGTGCACCGGCAACAATCCCTGCGCGATTTCAGCACGCAAGGCCTTGGCCGCCGACACCATGGCCGCGAGTGCGGCTTTCGTCTCCGGCCAGCCACGGGTTTTCAGGCCGCAGTCCGGATTCACCCACAGGCGCTCGACCGGGATGCGCGTGGCCGCCACGCGCAGCAGGCGGGCCATGGCCTCGGCCGTCGGCACGCGCGGCGAGTGGATGTCGTACACGCCGGGGCCAATGGCATTCGGGTAATCGAAATCCTCGAAGGCGCGCAGCAGCTCCATGGCCGAGCGGGCGGTCTCGATGGTGATGACATCGGCATCCATGGCGGCAATGTGCGCGATGCAGTCGTTGAATTCCGAATAGCACATGTGGGTGTGGATCTGCGTGCGGTCGGCCACGCCCGAAGCCGACACGCGGAAGGCCCGCACGGCCCAGCGCCAATAGTCGGCCTGGTCGCGGCGACGCAGCGGCAGGCCTTCGCGGAAGGCCGGCTCGTCGATCTGGATGATGCCGATGCCGGCACGCTCCAGGTCGCAGACTTCCTCGCGCACCGCGAGCGCGAGTTGCAGCGCGACGGTTTCGCGCGGCAGGTCGTCGCGCACGAAGGACCAGCAGAGAAGGGTCACCGGCCCGGTGAGCATGCCCTTCATCGGGCGTGCGGTCAGCGACTGCGCATACCGCGTCCACGCCACCGTCATCGGTGCCGGGCGGCTGACATCGCCGACGATGACGGGCGGCTTCACGCAACGGCTGCCATAGCTCTGCACCCAGCCGAAACGGGTGAAGGCAAAACCGGCGAGCTGCTCGCCGAAATACTCCACCATGTCGTTGCGCTCGGCCTCGCCGTGCACGAGCACGTCGATGTCCAGCGCTTCCTGTTCGCGCACGGCATGGGCGATTTCCGCCTGCATGGCGGCCTGGTAGCCGGCGGCATCCAGCGTGCCGGCCTTGAAGGCGGCGCGCGCCTGGCGGATGTCGGCAGTCTGCGGAAACGAGCCGATGGTGGTGGTGGGCCAGGCCGGCAGGCGCAGTGCCGCCGCCTGCAGGGCGGCGCGCGCGGCAAATGTGCTCTGGCGCTCGGCATGCAGCGGCGTGAGCGCGGCGACGGCAGCCTGCACCGCCGGATTGCGCCAGCCGGCGGCGTCGCGCCGCGAGGCGGCGGCCAGTGCCGAGCCGCGCAGCGCGGCGGCCACATCGGCGCGTGCCGGCGCCACCAGTGCCGCTTTCAGCACCGCCACTTCATCCAGCTTCTGCACCGCGAACGACAGCCAGGAGCGCAGCTCGGCCGGCAGCGCATCTTCGCGCGCGAGGTCCACCGGCACATGCAGCAGCGAGCAGCTGCTGGCCACCCACAGCCGCTCGCCGAGCCGCTCCTTGGCGCGCTGCAAAAGCGCCAGCTTCTGCGCGAGATCGGCGCGCCAGATGTTGCGGCCGTCGATCACGCCCAGCGACAGCACCTTGTACTCGGGCAGGCGGTCCACCACCTGCTCCCATTCGTTGCCGGAGCGCGTGACGTCGATATGCAGGCCGGCCACCGGCAGGTGGCAGGCCAGCCAGAGGTTGTCGGCCAGCGGCCCGAAATAGCTGGCGATGAGCAGGTTGATGTCGCGGCGCTGCAGGCGGTTGTAGGCAAACTCGAAGGCCGCCTGCCAGCTCACCGGCAAATCCAGCGCCAGAATCGGCTCGTCCACCTGCACCCAGGCCACGCCCTGCGCCGCGAGGCGGCTGAACAGCTCGGCATAGACCGGCAGCAGGCGCGGCAACAGGTCGAGGCGGTCGAAGTCGCCGCCATGGCATTTGGCCAGCCAGAGATAGCTGAGCGGGCCCAGCACCACCGCCTTCACCGCATGGCCCTGTCCTTGCGCCTCGGCCACTTCGTCAAACAGGCGCGTGCCCACCAGCGCGAAGGCCTGCTCCGGGCCCAGCTCCGGCACGAGATAGTGATAGTTGCTGTCGAACCACTTCGTCATTTCCAGCGCCACGGCGTCGGTGCCGGCG
>DAIRDY010000289.1:0-3035 GCA_036795935.1 Moraxellaceae bacterium
GCCTCGACTACACCGCCATCGGCGACACCGTGAACCTCGCCAGCCGCATCGAAGGCTGCACCAAGGGCGTGGCACGGGTGCTGGTGTCCGGCGCCACGCGCGAGGCCTGCGGCGCGGCATCACGGTTTGCGTTCACCGATCACGGTATGTTTCACGTCAAGGGTCGCGAACAGGGCGTCGCGCTGTTCGAGCCGGTTCGCCGCTGAATATGTTGATCACTGCAAGGAGAAGCCCATGCGCCATTTGTTGCTAGCCGGCCTCGTCGCGAGCCCGCTCGCGCTGGCCGAACCCGCCACGCTGCTGCGCGACAGCGAGCTGCGCGCCAAACCGCTGGCCGATGCTGCTGTCGTCGCCCCGCTAAAGGCCCAGAGCGTGGTCGATGTCGGCACCCGCCAGGGCGCCTGGGCGCAGGTGAAAACCCCGGCCGGCCAGAGCGGCTGGGTGCGCGTGCTCAACCTGCGCACCGGCTCCGGCCAGCGCGGCGACGCCGGCATCGGCACCATGGCCTCGGTGTTCCGCACCGGCTCCAGCGGCAACACCGTCAGTACCGGCGTGAAGGGCCTGTCGGCCGAAGAAATCAGCCAGGCCACGCCGAACGAGGCCGAAGCCGCGCGCCTCGGCACGCTCGCCGTGAAGGAAGCCGACGCCCGCCAGTTCGCGAGCCAGGGCAAGCTGGCCAGCCAGTCCGTGGACTACCTGGCCGACGCCGAGCCGGCCAAGAAGAGGAAGAAGTGATGAAGCGCACGACACTGACGGCCGCACTGCTGGCGGCACTGGCCACGAGCGGCGCCCATGCCTTCAATTTCGGCGAGGCGCTGGAAAAGCTGAACGACCCCAACGTGCAGAAGGCCCTCAACGTCGGCAAGAAGATCGCCGACGCCAATACCGAGGTGACCGAGCCCGAGGAAATCGAGATCGGCAACGGCATCGCCGCCAACCTGCTGGGCGCCGCGCCGCTGCTGCGCAACGACGCCGCGCAGAAGTACGTGAACCGTGTTGGCCGCTGGCTCAGCCTGCACACCGAGCGCCCCGACCTGCCCTGGCGCTTCGGCATCATCGACTCGCCCAACGTCAACGCCTTCGCCATGCCCGGCGGCACCATCCTGATCACGCGCGGCCTGTACGAAAAACTGCGCAACGAATCGGAACTGGCCGGCGTGCTCGCGCACGAAATGGCGCATGTGCTGCAGCGGCACCAGATCAAGGCCATCAAGACCGCACTCGGCCGCGAGTGGAAGCTGGACATCGCCACCGCCGTTGCCGAAAAGAAGGACAACAGCGACGCCCGGCGCAGCCTGCGCGCCTTCAGCGCCGGCACCGAACTGTTCACGCGCGGCCTCGACAAGCGTGACGAGTTCGAAGCCGACCGCATGGGCGTGGTCATCGCCGCGCGCGCCGGCTACAACCCCTTCGGCCTGGTCGGCAGCCTGCAGACGCTGGACGCCGTGAATCCGGAAGACGGCGCCATGGCGCTGATGTTCCAGACCCACCCGAGCCCCGCCACCCGTCTGGAGAAGCTGTCCGCCAGCATGGGCGAAACGCTGGACGCGCTGGCCGACCGCGCAAAAGAACCTGCGCGCTTCGTACCGCTGAAGAAATAAATGCGGCGCAACGAAAAGGGGATGCCAATGGCATCCCCTTTTTGTTTCTGGTGTACCTCGTCAGCCAAGCATCTCGACAACCCAATCCGGCAGCAGCGGCAGCGACGAGATCAGCCGGCCATCGCGCAACCTCGCCACCTGCTTGAACGGCTGTTCCGCCGACGCGTTATCCAGCAGCCAAACCTCGTCACAGAGCGGCAGCGCCTGCCTGATCAGCGCCTGAGTGCGCGGCAGCCGCCCGGCCACTTTCTCATCGGGCACCGCATGCCCGCCTTCGCTGACACGCTGCGCGACACGCGCCATGTTGAGCTGCGCATCGGCCAGATGAATGAACACCAGCACGACCTCATAACCGCAAGCCTTGGCCTGACCAAGGAAATCGAGCTTGGAGGGATGGGAGAAAACCGTTTCAAAGCAAAAGCTCTGGCCTTGCGCCAGCAAGGACTGCCGCAACTCCTCCGCCAGACGGGCCGCCTCATAGCTGTGGGCCTCCGGCGCCTCCGGAAACAGCTCGCGGGCAATCAGGTCGGCATTCACGAAGGGCAGGCCGCGCGGCTCAAGGTACAGCCGGTAGAACGTGCTTTTGCCAGCGCCATTGCCGCCGGCCAGCAGCCATAACTGCCTGGAGGCCGGCATGCTCAGCCCTCGGCCGGCGTGAACACCCCGCCCTGAAAGCGGCCCACGCGCACCCGGCCATCTGCGCCAATCTCATCGAGAAGACCGGGGTGACGCAGCGACGCCTGATAGCGCACGGCACTGCCGGTGACGGCCGCGGCCAGCGCACCCGTGGCACGGTCCTGCTCCAGCGCAGCCAGCACAGCGTCCGCAGACACCGGCAGACTCGCCATCGGCTCCACCCGGACCTTCATCAAGCCGGTGGATACGGCCAGTACTTCCTCCGGGGACAGCCGTGCGGCCACGCGCCGCCCGAGCTCAGCCCAGTACTCGATCTGCTCGGCGGCACTGCGGTGCTGCACCTGTGCCGAGGCCGCTGCGCGCGCCATCAGGTCTTCCTGAAGGCGGATGGGGGATGCTGCTTTTGCCATGGGAACCTCCGACCCGTCTTGCCGCAGTGGAAACGCCCCTCAGACTGTAGCAATCTGCTACAAAACGAGCAACTCAGGATTGCGATGCACCGATGGAATGCGACGCAAGCAAATAGGGGATGCCGATGGCATCCCCTTTTCTTTCATTCCGACCTTCTAAGCCTGAAAACCTCAGACAAAGAAGGCATAGACGGCCCACCCTCATTCGAAAGCAAGCCGGTTTCAGATCGACTGAAAAGCGCCTGCAATATCAGAGCTCTTTCATCTTGGCTTACATGACCATCCGCGGACAATGCAATGTATAGATGCGTTAACTGCTCTCGCTCCTCTGAATCCCGTTGCAAATGTGCGGCGCTAAATGCCAGCCGAGATAGCACCCTAATTAAAT
>DAIRDY010000290.1:0-3023 GCA_036795935.1 Moraxellaceae bacterium
CGGGCCCGCGGCATGGGGTAGAATGCGCGCCTTTTCCGCCTGGCCCCGGTCTGCCGTGAACCCGTCCCCCGTCCTGCGCATCAGCGAGATCTTCCATTCGCTGCAAGGTGAAGCCCGCACCGTCGGCCTGCCGACGGTGTTCGTGCGCCTGACCGGCTGCCCGCTGCGCTGCGTCTGGTGCGATACGCCCTATGCCTTCAGCGGCGGCCAGCTGATGGACGTGGACGCCATCCTCGCCGAGGTGGCCCGGCACAGCGCCCGCCACGTCTGCGTCACCGGCGGCGAGCCGCTGGCACAGCCGGAATGCCTGCCGCTGCTCACGGCGCTCTGCGATGCCGGCTACGCGGTGTCGCTGGAGACCAGCGGTGCACTCGACATCGGCGCCGTCGATGCCCGCGTCAGCCGCGTCGTCGACCTGAAGGCGCCGGACTCGGGCGAAAGCCACCGCAACCGCTACGAAAACATCCCGTTGCTCGGCGCACACGACCAGGTGAAGTTCGTCATCGGCTCGCGCCGCGACTACGACTGGGCCCGCTTCAAGTGCGACGAGCTGGCGCTGCCGGCGCGTGTCAGCGACGTGCTGTTCTCGCCGGTGCACGGCGCGCTCGAACCGCGTGAACTGGCCGAATGGATACTCGCCGACCGCCTGCGCGTGCGCCTGCAACTGCAGCTGCACAAATACCTGTGGAACAACGAACCCGGCCACTGAAGACCGCTGCCGCCATGACCGACCAGCCCACCGCCATCGTGCTGCTTTCCGGCGGCCTTGATTCCGCCACCTGCCTCGCCATGGCGAAGGCCGAAGGCTTCCGCCCGGTCGCCCTCAGCTTCGACTACGGCCAGCGCCACAATGCCGAGCTGGCCGCCGCGCGCCGCATCGCCACCGCCATGGGCGTGACCGACCACCGCGTGCTCCGGCTGGACCTCGGGGCCATCGGCGGCTCGGCCCTGACCGACCGCGCCATCGCCGTGCCCACCGAGGAAAGTGACGGCATCCCGGTCACCTATGTGCCGGCACGCAACACCGTCTTCCTGTCGTTTGCACTGGGCCTGGCCGAGGTCATGCAGGCCGGCGCCATCTTCATCGGCGTCAATGCCGTGGACTACTCGGGCTATCCGGACTGCCGCCCCGAATTCATCGCCGCCTTCGAAAAACTCGCCAACCTCGCCACCAAGGCCGGGGTGGAGGGTCATGCGCTGCGCATCCACACGCCGCTGCTGCTGCAGAGCAAGGCCGAGATCATCCGCGCCGGGCTGGCACTCGGCGTCGACTACAGCCTGACCGTGTCCTGCTACCAGGCCGACGCCGACGGTCGCGCCTGCGGCGTCTGCGACTCCTGCCGCCTGCGCCGCCGCGGTTTTGCCGAAGCCGGCGTGGCCGACCCCACGCGCTATGCCGCCTGCGCCCCTGAAAAACCGTGATGGCGGGGTGCCTTGCGAGGCGCCCTGAGCCTGTCGCACGCTGACGCCCGTCACAGGCCGGTGCTACACTCGCCCGAGTTTTCCGTCTGTCCAGGAAGTCCCATGGAGCATTTTCTCGTTCTCTCCGCGCTGGGTGCCGACCGTACCGGCATCATCGACGAACTCGCCCGCGCGGCCTCGGAAACCCGCTGCAACATCGCCGACTCGCGCATGATCGTGATGGGCCAGGAATTCGCCCTGATCATGATGGTCTGCGGCACCTGGGATGCCATCGCCAAGCTGGAGGCCCAGCTGCCCAACCTCGGCAAGCGCCTCGGCCTCGCCATCACCTCCAAGCGCACCGAGCCGCGTGGCGTGCAGGCCGAAGCCATGCCCTACAACGTGCACGTGATCGCGCTGGACAACCCCGGCATCGTGCACGAGATCGCCAATTTCTTCGCCGTGCAGGGCATCAACATCGAGGCCATGGAAACCAGCACCTATGCGGCGCCGCACACCGGTTCGCCGATGTTCGCACTGTCGATGACGGTGAACATCCCGGCGCGCGTGCATGTGGCCAGCCTGCGCGAGAACTTCATGCTGTTCTGTGACGACCGCAACCTCGACGCCATCATCGAACCGTTCAAGAACTGACGCTGACAGCTGTGCACTTGGCACCGGGTCACGGCTCCGCTAGCGTCTTTGTCGGCTCACTCAACGAACAGGCTCAACGAAGGACCCCGTCATGACGATCACCATCGGCACTGCCGTCCCCGACTTCCACCTGCCGGCCACCAGCAACAAGGACGTGGTGCTCTCCGCACTCAAGGGCTGGCACGTCGTGCTCTATTTCTACCCCAAGGATTCGACGCCGGGCTGCACGCTGGAAGGCCAGCAGTTCCGCGACAAGATCGGAAGCTTCACGGCCGAAAAAGCCATCATCCTTGGCGTCTCCCGCGACAGCCTGAAATCGCACGAGAAATTCCGCGAGAAGGAATGCTTTCCCTTTGAGCTGATCAGCGATGAAAAGGAGGAACTGTGCCGGCTGTTCGACGTGATCAAGATGAAGAACATGTATGGCAAGCAGGTCGAGGGCATCGAGCGCAGCACCTTCCTCATCGACAAGGCCGGCGTACTGCGTCAGGAGTGGCGCAAGGTGAAGGTGGAAGGTCATGCCGACGAGGTGCTGGCCGCGATCAGGGCACTCAACGCCTGACGGCACCGGAAAATGAAAAAGCCCGCCACCCAAGGCGGGCTTTTTCATTTGCGGAAGGCGGTGGTTCAGGCCTTGCGGATGCGGAAAAAGAACTCCGCCTCACCCTCGTGCAGCGCCAGCAGCTCATGGCCGCCCTGGCGCAGGAAGGCCTGGAAATCGCGCACCGAGCCGGCATCCGTCGTCTGCACCTCGATCACGTCACCCGGGGCCATGCCATGCAGGGCCTGCTTGAGCTTGAGCAGCGGCATCGGGCAGCGCAGGCCACGCGCATCGAGCTGGCGGGAAGTGTCGGTCATTTGCAAAAACACCACAGCGGGAAGCTGCCGGCGCCACGGGGCATCGGCCAGAATGGCGGCAGATCATAACCGAGCCCGCCCCCGCCCATGAAACCCCTGCGCACCCTTGC
>DAIRDY010000291.1:0-3021 GCA_036795935.1 Moraxellaceae bacterium
GTCGCCCGGCCGGCCCAGCACCTCGCCGGCGTCCTGCGTCATGCGGGCGAGGCTGGCGCGCGGGCGCAACAGCGACAGGTCGTCGCGGTTGCTGCCGGGATGCTCCACCGCCAGCACGGCATAGCCATGGCTGGCCAGGTGCCGGGCCTGGGCGAGGTGGGCCAGACGGCTGCCACCGGCGCCATGCGAAAACACCACCACCGGATGCGTCTTGCCGGTTGCCGGCAGCAGCACGCGCACCGGCAGTGCGCGCTGGCGCACGGTGTCATGCAGGTTGGCGATGTCGAGCTCCAGCAGCTGCCAGGGGCCGCTGGCGGCTGCCTGGGTCACGGTAAGGCCGGCCAGCGCCGGGCATGAAAGACAAAGCAGCAGGGAAATGAGCAGGGCACGCATGGGAGTGTTCTCCATCGTCATGCCAGCAGGCTGCGCTGTTGGTGCTGGCAGGGCAATGCCCTGCGCGTCCCTTTGGCCGGCCATTTCACCGTGAGTCCGGAAGGGTCCGGCACCCAGTCCATGTGTGGTGCTGATCGTGGCGCGTTGCCGGGAGAGGATGGCACCACCATGGCCGTGTGGTCTGTGGTGTGCTGCTCGCCGCTGCGTAGTAGCGCCCGGGTCAGGTGGACAGTGCAGGGATTAGCTGGCCAGCAGGCGCTCTAAGGCGTCGGCGTCAAGGGGCGCGCCGGTCCACAGCCTGACTTCGCGGGAGCCGGCGCCGAGGCCGAGCTCGGTCAGCGCGCGTTCTTCGAGCTTGCTGAGGCCGCCCTCCAGCAGTTCGCAGGGGTGCATGACCAGCAGCGGCCGTGCCGGCAAGAGGCGCGAGGGGTAGGCCTTTTTCAGCAATGCCCCGAGGCAGGCTTCGGCAATGTTGAAATCGCCCAGCAGCATGCGCGGATGTGAAAAGCTTGCCGTTTGCTCCAGCACAATGCCGCGTGCCGGCACCTGCAGGCGGATGTGATTGCGAAAGAGCTGCGCATAGGCGGCCGGCGTAAACAAAAGGTCCTTCATGTTGAGCGCCTTGCAAGAGGTTTTCGGGCTGACCGCCACCGTGTGATGGTGCGCGCGTCAGGTGGCGGGCGTGGCGAGCAGCCAGCGGCCGTAGGCCAGCAGGTTGAGCAGCAGCAGCACGAGGCCGAGCACGGCCAGCACGCGGCGCGGCAGGCCGTCGGGATACCAGCGGGCGGTGATGTAGTGCTCGATGAAGCCGCCGGCATAGGGCGCGAGTCCGCCGGCCCGGCGCAGGCGGTTTTCCAGCGGCGTCAGCGGGCAGGTCCAGCCGATCACGGCAATCGCCACCGCCCACACGAGCACCGGCAGGTGCAGCCAGAGCACGGCCGGCGACAGGGCGAGCAGCAGCCCGCCCAGAAAGGCAAAGCCGATAAATCCGAAGTGCAGCAGCGCGACGGTGTGGGCAGCAAGGCGGAAGGGCATGGCGGGATTCCTGCGGCTTATTCGTCGCGCGGGGCGTAGAGCGCGAACTCCAGTGCCGCGGCCAGTTCATGGCCCAGTGCATCCAGCGACGGGGTGTCCTCGCGCAGGAAGTCCTTCACCTGGGTCATGTGCAGGCCGGCATGGCCGCAGGGGTTGATGCGCGCAAAGGGGGCGAGGTCCATGTCCACGTTGAGCGCGAAGCCGTGGTAGCTCGCGCCCTTGCGGATGCGCAGGCCGAGCGAGGCGATCTTGCGGCCCATGACATAGACGCCGTGGGCATCGCGGTCGGCATTGGCGGGGATGTCGTGGGCCACCAGCACGTCGACCAGCGCATCCTCGATGCGCTCGACGAATTCGCGGGCACCGAGGCCGGCACGCTTGAGGTCGATCAGGCAGTAGCCGGTGATCTGGCCGGGGCCGTGATAGGTCACCTGGCCGCCGCGATCGGTCTTCACCACCGGAATGTCGCCGGCGTCGAGGATGTGCTCGGGCTTGCCGGCCTGCCCCAGCGTGAACACCGGCGCATGCTCCAGCAGCCAGAGTTCGTCCGGCGTGTCCGCATTGCGGGTCTCGGTGAAGTCACGCATGCGCTGCCAGGTGTCGGCATAGTCGGCACGGCCCAGCGTGCGCACGACGAGCGGCATCACAGCACCATGCGGATCTGGGCGCAGGCGGCGAGATCGGCATAGAGGCCGTTGATCTGCTCCTTGCGCTCGATGCGCAGCACGACGCTGACCGACACGTATTTGCCGCCGCTGGAGGCGCGCTCGCTGATGCCCGCGGCATCGAAGTCCGGCACATGGCGGGTGACGATGTCGGCGACGATGGCGCGCATCGGATGCTGCGCCTCGCCCATGACCTTGAGCGGGTAGTCCATGGGGAATTCCCACAGGTGCTCGTTCTGGATGTCGGTGGGACGGGTGCTCATGGCGGGATACCGGTGGATGACGTCGAAAGAATATGGGGGCGCAGGCGCCGCCCTTCAAGCAAAAAGCCCCGCGAGCGGGGCTTTTGCCGGAGCGGTGGGGCTCTGCGCCCGGCTCAGAACAGCTTGCCGAAGAAGCGCTTCAGGTGATGCCAGAGACGGGTGAAGAACCCGGCCTGTTCCACGGCCTGCATGGCCACCAGCGGCTGGCTGGCGATGGTCTTGCCGTCCAGCGTGATGTTCACGGTGCCGAGTTCCTGGCCCTGGGCAATCGGAGCGTCCACTTCCGGGTTCAGCAGCACTTCGGTCTGCAGGCGGTCCTTCTGGCCGCGCGGCAAGGTCAGCACGAAGTCCTGCGCCAGGCCGGCCTGCACCAGATCGGCCTGGCCGAACCACACGCGCGGCGTGGCCAGCACGGCACCCGCATTCTGCACGGTGGCGCTTTCAAAGTTGGCGAAACCCCAGTTGAACAGGGCGCGGGTCTGGTCGGCACGCTCCTGCATGGAACTGGTGCCCATCACCACCGAAATCAGGCGCATGCTGCCACGCTTGCTGGAGGCCACCAGGCAGTAGCCGGCTTCTTCGGTGTGGCCGGTCTTCAGGCCGTCGACGCTCGGGTCGGTGAACAGCAGCGCATTGCGGTTGCCCTGCTTGATGTTGTTGAAGGT
>DAIRDY010000292.1:0-3020 GCA_036795935.1 Moraxellaceae bacterium
CGCAAAGCGAGGGCGAACGGCCCGGGGGCGCGCGGGTGTCCAGAGGGGCGGCGCGCACCGCCCCTCTGGGGCCCGTCCGGCCCGAGGACGCGGCCTATCAAATAAACAACGTTAGAAAGCAGAGCGCAGCGAAAAACCACAAGACTCCCGCCACCCCAATCAGCAACCTCGAAACACAAACACCAGCCATAAAAAAACCACGCACACCGGCGTGGTTTTTCAGAAGCCTTCAGGGCCGACAAACACCCGCCCGCCTCAGGACTTCGGCTTGCCCCGCGACTCCCCCTCATAGTGCTTCAGGATCACGCGGAACTTGTCCCCGATATAAACATTCGCATGCCGGCGCAGCCCCTTCGCCATTTCCGCATTCACCACCATTTCCGCCAGCGGCCGCAGGCGCTCGATGACCAGGCCGATCTGGTTGATCTCGTCACGGCTCGGCAGGCTGTTCGGGCTGATCGGCTCCACCAGATGCTTGGCAATCAGCTGCACGAAGCTGCGCGTCAGCCGGTCCGTGTCCTCGCGCAGCACCTCGATCTCGCGCAGCATCGCATCCAGTGGAATGCCCGCGCGATACAACTCGACGCCCGCCTGCAGGATGCGCGGACTGGACACCTTGATGCGGTCACCGTCGATCTCGAACAGGCCGATCTTGAGCGCACGCGTCAGCGTTTCCTCGTTCAGCGCATCGCCGAAGATTTCCGCCACTTCATCGGGCGTCATGTAGGACGGGGTTTCGATGGTCCAGGTGCCGGCAATCGCCGAATCCAGGCCCAGCACATGGTCCAGGTCCTGGCCGCGCTCCCAGGCATCGACCAGCTCCTTGATGTTGGAGATGGTGAACCCGCGCTCCAGCAGCTGGTTGATGATGTGCAGGCGCCCGAGATGGGCTTCGGAGTAGAAGCCGGTGCGGCCACGGCGCACCGGCGGCGCGATCAGGCCGCGGTCCTGGTAGGCACGCACGTTGCGCACCGTGGTGTTGGCGGCGCGGGCCAGCTCGTCGATGGTGTATTCGTTCTCGCCGCTGCGCTCGTTGCCGGGCAGTTCCGGCAACAGCTCGCGTCCTTGCTTGATCAGCTGCTTGAGCAGCATCTGGGGCGTTTTCATGGTCGGCGATGATACCGGCGCCGCCGCTGATTACCAAACACACACAGCCTGCCGGCAGGGAATTGACCTGGCGCAGGGCAGGGGCCGCACCGGCCCGGCAGTCTGGCGCAGGCGGCCTGGGCCGGCCCCATGGTCTAGGCTGGAAAGACTTGGGCCACCCTGCCTGCACCGACTGCCGCGGCCCTTCGCGCCGCCCTGCCCTGACAAGGAGATGCACCATGACCCTGACCGGACGCCCCCTGCTCTGCGCCACCGACTTCTCGCCCGCCGCCAATGCCGCGCTGGACCGTGCCGCCCGCCTTGCCGTGCAGCATGGGCAGCCGCTGCATCTGGTGCATGTCTTCGACTGGACGCATCACGCGCTGCGCATTGCCTTCGGCAAGGAGCCGCTGCTGCAGCTGCGCCTGCAGGAAAAGCTGCATGCCACGCTGAAGGAGACCGCCGCCGGCATTGCCGGCACCGGCGCCACGGCCGAATGCGAGCTGGTCGACGGCAAGGTGGCGCCCGGCATCGTGGCCGCCGCCGCGGCCCGGCAGGCCGGGCTGGTGGTGCTGGGCGCGCATGGCGAGGGCCTGCTCGGCACCATGCTGGGCAGCACCGTGGAGCGCGTACTGCGCCAGGGCAGCACGGCAACGCTGGTGGTGCGCCAGCACAGCCACGGCCCCTACCGCCGCGTGCTGGTGGCCACGGACTTCTCGGCGGAGGCAAATGCCGCGCTGCGTGCCGCGCTGACGCTGGCACCCGATGCCGCGCTCACCGTGCTCACCGTCTACGACCCCATCTTCGAGGCCCATGTGCTGGGCAGCCTGGTGCAGGGCACGGACATGGCCAGCATCGGCGAGCAGGCGCGGCAGTTCGTGGCCAGTGAAATGGCCGATGCCGTACGCCTGGCACGCGAGGTGAAGCCGGAGCTGGACACGAAGGTGATCGAGGGCAATCCCTGGCGGGGCATCCTGCAGGTGGCCGAGGACATCAATGCCGACCTCATCGTCATGGGCCGGCGCGGCCAGGGCCGGGTCGAGGCCACGCTGCTCGGCAGCGCCACGCGCTATGTGCTCGCGCACAGCAAGGTCGACGTGCTGGTGACACACGCCGACTGAGCCCCAGGCGCCGGGCCGCAAGCGGTGGGCGCGGACAAGTCCGCCCCACGGATCCCGCCACCGTCAGCTGTCGTAGCCGGGCAGGCGCCGGTCCAGCCGGCGCAGGAGCCCGGGCCAGGCCAGCTGGCCGCCGAGACCGCGCGTCACCATCGCCGCCTGCGCCTGGATGCCGTCGACAATCGCCTGCGGCACCGGCACCAGCGCGCCGCCCCCCGACTGCGCACGCACCTGGATCATGCAGGCCGCCTCGAACAGGTACATGTACAGAAAGGCATCGGCCACGCTGGCACCGACGGTCAGCAGGCCGTGGTTGCGCAGCATCAGGAAATTGTTGGCGCCCAGATCGCGCACCAGCCGCGGCTTCTCGTCAGGGTTCAGCGCCACGCCCTCGTAATCGTGATACCCGAGTGACGACAGCACGAACAGCGACTGCTGCGACAGCGGCAGCACGCCACCCTGCTGCGCCGACACCGCGACGCCGTTGATGGAGTGCGTGTGCATCACGCAGCGCGCTTCCTCGCGCGCGGCATGCACGGCGCTGTGGATGGTGAAGCCGGCCGGATTCACCGGCCACGGCGAGTCGTCCACCTTGTTGCCGGCGAGGTCGATCTTCACCAGCGACGAGGCCGTGATCTCGTCGAACAGCATGCCGTAGGGATTGATCAGGAAATGGTGCTCGGGCCCGGGCAGGCGCACCGAGATGTGCGTGAACACGAGGTCGTCCCAGCCGAACAGCGCCACCAGCCGGTAGGCGGCGGCGAGATCGACACGGGCCTGCCATTCTTCGGGGCTGACACGGTCCTTGAGCGGGAT
>DAIRDY010000293.1:0-2996 GCA_036795935.1 Moraxellaceae bacterium
CCGCCGAACTGACTGGCGAAGGCGCGACGCTTGCCGTGCTGGAGCCCCCACCGCCGCCCATGCCCTTCGTGCCCGACTACCCGGTGGCCGAACGCATCATGAGCGCACGCGCCGCCTGGCAGATGCAGTCCATCCTGCGCGACGTGGTGCTGCGCGGCACCGGGCGCGCCGCCCTCAGCCTCGGCCGCAGCGACCTGGGCGGCAAGACCGGCACCACCAACGATGCCAAGGACGCCTGGTTTGCCGGCTTCGGTGGCGACCTGATTGCCGTGTCCTGGGTCGGCTTCGACCAGCCGCAGACGCTGGGGCGCATGGAGTACGGCGGCTATGCCGCGCTGCCGCTGTGGAACGGCTTCATGGGGCCGGCCCTGAAGGGCGTGGCCGGGCACCACTCGCCGATGCCGACCGGGCTGGTCGCCGTACGCCTGCGTCTCGACAACGGCCAGCGCACCACGGACGACGATCCGGACGGCTATGTCGACTTCCTGCAGGTGGAAAAGCTGCCGGCAGCGCCGGCGCCGGGCAGCATTGATGCCGAGGCGGGACCGCAGCTGGCGCCCGAAGACCTGTTCTGACCTGGCGCCAACGGCCTTCCGGTCGCGCGGCGGCCAAACAGCGCCCAAAACAAAGCCCGGCATTGCCGGGCTTTGTTTTGGGCGCTGCAGCACGTCCGGAGGACGCGAAGGCTCAGGCCTTCTTGAAGCTGCGGCCGCCGAAGCGCTGCTTGAACTTGTCGATGCGACCACCGGTGTCCACCACCTTCTGCGTGCCGGTATAGAACGGGTGGCAGGCGGAGCAGACGTCGAGGTGGATGTCCTTGCCCAGGGTGGAACGGGTCTTGATCACGTTGCCGCAGGAGCAGGTGGCGGTGATGTCGCTGTAAGCGGGATGGATGTCGGCCTTCATGGTGTTCTCCAGAGAATGGGGGATGCGCCGTCGCCCCCCTGCGTCAGCGCCGGTTTTCCCCGGGTAAAGCAGGAAAACACGCATCTAGCAGGAACGACAGACACACTCTCTTGGCCCACCCCGACAGTCGCTTCGCCGGAGCCGGGCACAACAAGGGCGCGAATCCTAGCAGAAGCCGCCCGGGCGACCAAGCCCGGAGCCGGTGCGGGCTGGTAAGCTTGGCGCCATGACCCGGCGCTACCTGCAACTGGCCCTGCCCTCCCCGCTGCGCCAGACCTTCGATTACATCCTGCCCGCGAAGATGGACCCGCCACCGCCGGTGGGCGCGCGCGTGCGCGTGCCCTTCGGCCGGCAATCGCTGCTCGGCATCGTGCTCGCCGTGAACGACCACACGGCCGTCGAGGAAACGCGCCTGCGGCCGGCCGAGGAGGCGCTGGATACCGAGCCGGTGCTGCCGGAGCCCTTGTTCCGGCTGCTGCGCTGGGCCGCCGACTACTACCAGCATCCGGTCGGCGAGGTCTTCGACACCGCGCTGCCGGTGCTGCTGCGCCAGGGCGAGGCACTGGCCGCGCCCGGCGAGATGCGCTGGCGGGCCACCCGCCTCGGCCAGCTGTTCCCGCTCGACGGCACGATACGGCGTGCGCCGAAGCAGCTGGCGGCGCTGGCCACGCTGCGCGAACACCCCGCCGGCATGATCCCGCCGCTGCTCGCCAGCCTCGGCATCGAGCGCCCGACGCTGCTGGCGCTGGAAAAGAAGGGGCTGGTGGAAACCGTCACGCTGGCGCCGCCCGCGCGCGAGCAGGCCACGAGCAGCCTGCGCGAGGCGCCCTTGCCTCTGAATGCCGAGCAACAGGCGGCGGTCGATGCCCTCCACGACAGCCTGGGCAGCTTCCAGTCACTGCTGCTGTTCGGTGTTACCGGCTCGGGCAAGACCGAGGTTTACCTGCAGGCCATACAGGCGGTGCTCGCGCGTGGCGAGCAGGCACTGCTGCTGGTGCCGGAGATCGGCCTCACGCCGCAGACCGTGGCGCGCTTCCGCGCCCGCTTCCATACCGAGATCGCGATCCTGCACTCCGGCCGCAACGAGCGCGAGCGACTGGAGGCCTGGCGGGCAGCGCGCTCGGGCCGTGCCGGCATCGTCATCGGCACGCGCTCGGCCGTGTTCACGCCGCTGGCACGGCCCGGCCTCGTCATCGTCGATGAAGAGCACGACCTGTCCTTCAAGCAGCACGAAGGCTTCCGCTATCACGCGCGCGATCTCGCCGTGCGCCGCGCCCAACTCGAAGGCGTGCCGGTGCTGCTGGGCTCGGCCACGCCCTCGCTGGAGTCGCTGGCCAATGCCGGTGCCGGCCGCTACCGCCTGCTGCGCCTGGGTGAACGCGCCACCGGCGCCCGCGCCCCCGGCTTTCACCTGCTCGACGTGCGCGCGCAAAAGCTGCGCGAGGGCTTTTCCGCCCCGCTGCTGAAAACCGTTGCGGCAACGCTGCAAAAAGGCGAGCAGGTGCTGGTGTTCATCAACCGCCGCGGTTTCGCCCCGGTGCTGCTCTGTCACGACTGCGGCTGGCAGGCGCACTGCCGGCGCTGCGATGCCCGGCCGACACTGCATCGCCTCGATGCGCTCTGGCGCCTGCACTGCCACCACTGCGGTGCCGAAGGCCCGCCGCCCCGGCACTGCCCGGATTGCGGCGCCAGCGACCTGCGCCCGGTGGGGATGGGCACCGAACGCGTGGAGGAACTGCTGCGCGCAGAGTTTCCCAAAGTGCCGCTGTTCCGCGTCGACCGCGACAGCACGCGTCGAAAAAACGCGCTGCACGACCTGTACCGCGACATCCAGGCGGCCGGCCCGGCACTCCTGGTCGGCACGCAGATGCTGGCCAAGGGCCACCACTTCCCGAAAGTGACGCTGGTGGCGCTGCTCGATGTCGACGGCGGCCTTTTCGGTGCCGATTTCCGGGCCCCGGAACGCACGGCACAACTCATCTTGCAGGTTGCCGGCCGCGCCGGCCGGGCGGAGCGCCCGGGCCTAGTGCTGCTGCAGACCCACCAGCCTGAGCACGAACTGCTCACCGAGCTGGTGCGCACCGGTTATC
>DAIRDY010000294.1:0-2963 GCA_036795935.1 Moraxellaceae bacterium
CCGGTGCAGAGGGCGCCGTCGCCACCGGCGGCGCCGGTGGTCCGGACAGGCGCAGGCGCTGGCCGGGCCGGATCAGATAGGTGGACGGGTTGATGCCGTTCCAGCGCGCCAGCTCGCGATAGTCGCGGTCATAGCGCAGCGCAATCGAATAGAGGGTGTCGCCGGGAGCCACCACATGCTCGCTCGCGGAGGCGTCGGCCGCGCTGCGTGCGGCGTTGCGGTCCTCGACCACGGGCGCCGGGCGCTTGCCGGCACAGGCGGCCAGCAGCAGGCAGGCCATGCACAAGAGCAGGCCGGACAGCCGCGCGGCCGGCCGCATCAGAGCACCCCGCCCAGCATGGGCACGAAGCGCACCTGCTCCAGCACCCTTGTTTCGTGGGTGTCGCCACGGCGGGTGATCAGCAGGAGGTCCTGCACTTCGCCACCGCCGACCGGGATGATCAGGCGCCCGCCTTCGGCCAGCTGGTCGATCAGGGCACGCGGAATGCCAAGCGGCGCCGCGGTGGCGATGATGCCGTCGAAGCCCGCTTCCTCCGGCCAGCCCATGCCGCCATCGGTGTGGCGCAGGCGCACGTTGTAGAGCTTGAGCAGCTGCAGGCGGGTGCGGGCCTTGTCCTGCAACGCGCGGATGCGCTCCACCGAGTACACGGTGCCTACCAGCTGCGCCAGCACGGCGGTCTGGAAGCCGGAGCCGGTGCCGATCTCCAGCACCTTTTTCAGCGGGCCGTCGGCCAGCAGCGCCTCGGTCATGCGCGCCACGATATAGGGCTGCGAGAGCGTCTGGCCATGGCCGATGGGCAGGGCGGTATCTTCATAGGCGCGATGCGCCAGCGCCTCGTCGAGGAAGATGTGGCGCGGCGTGCGCCGCATCACGTCGATCACGGCGAGATCGGTGATGCCCTGTTCCATGAGCCGGTTGACCATGCGCTCGCGGGTGCGCGAGGAGGTCATGCCGGAGCCAATCAGTTCGCGGGAAATCATCTTTTTCTGCTTCTGCCCGGTGGGCGTACATGGGGCCGCGGCCAATCAACAGCTTGCGGCAAGCTTACAAATCCTTGAGCCAGCGCGACACGTCCTGCAGCGCATCCTGGCGCGTGAGGTCGGTCTGCAGCGGCGTCACGCTGACATAACCCTCGTGCACGGCATGGAAATCGGTGCCCTCGCCGGCATCGGCCGGGTCACCGGCAATGCCGATCCAGTAGGCCTTGCGGCCGCGCGGGTCTTCCAGCTCGAGCACATCCTTCGCGCGGCTGCGGTGACCCAGACGCGTCACCTGGAAGCCGCGGATGTCGGCCAGCGGCAGGTCCGGCACGTTGACGTTGAGAATGGTGCGGTGCGGCAGGCGCAGGCGCTGCCAGCCCTCGATCAGGCGCGCGACCATGGCCGCGGCCGGACGGTAGGACTCGATGCCGTAGCCACGGGCATGGGCGCCGACCAGCGACACGGCGACGCCGGTCTTGCCGAGGAAGCGGCCTTCGAGCGCGGCGGCCACGGTGCCGGAATACAGCGTGTCGTCACCGAGATTGGCGCCGGCATTGATGCCGGAGACCACGATGTCCGGCTCGAAATCAAGAAAGCCGTTGAGCGCGAGGTGCACGCAGTCGGCCGGCGTGCCGTTCACTGCCCAGAAGCCGTTGGCCTGCTGCACCGGGCGCAGCGGCCGGTCCAGCGTCAGCGCGCTGGAAAAGGCGCTGCGCTCGCTGTCCGGCGCCACCACGGTGACTTCGCCCAGCTGCTGCAGGGCCTCGGCGAGCGCCGCCAGCCCCGGTGCCTGGACGCCGTCGTCGTTACTCAACAGGAATTTCATGCAGACCGCTCTCCCGCAGGCGCGCGAGCTCGCGCAGCACACTGGTGGCAAAGGCGCCCGATGGTAAAGCAAAAGTGAGGCGCAGGCTGCCGTCCTCGCCATGCTGCCATGCCAGCTCCGCCACGCGCAGGCGCAAGGCGCGGCGCTGGGCCTCGGCACCAAAGGCGCCCAGGCGATCCGCCAGCTCGCCCGCCAGGGCGGCAACGCCCTCTTCCAGCGCCAGCACCTCGTCACTGACCGCGGGGCGGCCGCGCCCGAACAGCGGGCCGGTCGGATGCAGTTCAAGCGCCGCCAGGCGGGCCGGCAGCGCCGCATCGTCCGCTTCGGGGCGGAAGAAGCTGCCGCGGCCGTCGAGCATCAGCACGTCGCCCGGCAGCAGGCGGTTCCAGCTGCCGCCGGCAATGCGCTCGCCCAGCACGCGGTTGAACAGCGCGGCACGCACCGCCGAGAACGCCAGCGTCTCGCGGTGGTTGAGGCGACGGCGCGGCCGGCCGGCGAGCACGGCCTCGCCGGCGGCCAGATTGCCGTTGTCGTGGCCGAAGCGCTGCGGCCCGAAATAGTTGGGCACCCCGATGGCGGCCAGTTGCTCGAGACGGGCATCGATAGCCGCACGCTCGCCCTCGACGTCGCGCAGCGTGATCACGAAGCGGTTGCCCTGGTGCGCGCCGCGCTTCAGCTTGCGTGCATTCCAGGTCTCGGCCAGCAGTTCGATGTCGTCATTCCACACCGCATCGAGGTCGGGGCGCTGCCGGTTCGGTACATGCAGGCTGAACCACTGCGTGGTGACCGCGCGCCGGTCCTTGAGGCCGGCATAACTCACCGCATCCGGCGGCAGACCCGCGACCTCGGCCAGGCGGCCGGCCACCCAGGCCGTGTTCTGGTTGCGCTTGCGCACATGCAGGAACAGGTGCTCGCCCTCGCCGCTCGGCTCGAACGACGGCATCTCGTCCACCTGGAAGTCGTCGGGGTTGGCACGCAGCGTGGCCGTGCACACCGGCATACCGATGGCATGCGGCAGCGCATCAAGCAGAAAGGAAGACCAGTCCATCAGGGGTACTCGGCAAGGGAAACGGGAAAGGGGCAGCGCCCCGGCAGAAGCCCTAACAGCTTGCTGAAAAATGCCCATCCTGGGCTTTTTCAGCCCGCGATTCCGGCG
>DAIRDY010000295.1:0-2957 GCA_036795935.1 Moraxellaceae bacterium
CTGCTGGCCCTGCTGGCCTCGATCAGCCACGAGCCGGGTGCGCTGCACTCGCCGGCGTGAAGGCCGATACGCAGAAACACGAAGGCCGGCAAATGCCGGCCTTCGTGTTTCTGCGGGAGTCCCTCAGCGCCGCTGCGCGACCACGGCCGCCTCCGGCAGCACGCGGCGGGCGCCGGTGATGTAGCGCTGCCAGTAGCTCTTGCCCAGCAGGTCGACGCGCACGAAGCCGCCGGTGGAGGGCGCATGCACGAAGCGGCCTTCGCCGATGTAGACCGCCACATGGTTGATGCGCTTGGACTTCACGCGGAAGAAGATGAGGTCGCCTGGCACCAGCTCGCCCAAACTCACATCGCGGCCGCCCATGCGGAACATTTCTTCCGAGGTGCGCGGCAGCTGGATGGTGCTGGACAGGCCCAGCACGTAGCGCACAAGGCCGCTGCAGTCGAAGCCGGTTTCCGGCGTGTTGCCGCCGAACTTGTAGGGCGTGCCGATCAGGCTGAGCGCCACCACCACCATGTCGTCAAAGGGCATCAGCTCACCGGACGCCGCCGGCTCGGCCAGTTGCTCGCCCTGGGTCAGCATCTCGGGCGGAATGCTGCTGGCGCGGGCGGCCGGAGTCGGCAGCAGCAGGGCCAGCAGCAGGAAAGCGGGGAAAAACAGGGGCATCAGTGCCTCGGGTGACTCCGTGAAAAACAGGGCAAGTGTCGCAAAAGCCGTGCCGGGGCGGCGACGGCTTTTCGTAACCGTCGCGACCAGACGGTCATGGCGATCCGCCGCGAGGGCCCGGCTCAGGCCGGACTGACGCTGACCGGCATGCCGTTGAGCACCGCCGTGCCGGTGAGCACGTCCACCAGCTGGTCGTCGATGATGTCGTTCAGGCTGGCGCCCGCGGCCTCCTCTGTCGCCACGCGCAACTGCACGCCAGGACGGGTATGGCCGAAGCCGTGCGGCACGCTGACCACGCCCGGCATCACGGCATCACTGATCTCGGCCGGCAGCACGATGGCACCCACGCGCGAGGCCAGCCGCACCGCCGCGCCCGCGGCAATGCCGAGGCGGGCGGCATCGTCCGGATGCAGCATCGCGGTGCAGCGGTTCGGGCCTTTCACCAGCCGGTGCGCGTTGTGCATCCATGAGTTGTTGCTGCGCACATGCCGGCGGCCGATGACGCGCAGTTGCGTGGCATCGAAGGCATCGAAGGCGGCAGCGGCGCGCGGCAGGTCATCGCGATAGATGTCGGGCAGCAGCGGGATGCGGCGGCCCTGCTTTTCCAGCCGCGCCCGCAGCTGCGGCCGCAGCGGCCCGAGATCGATGCCGTGCGGGTTGTCCTTGAGCTTTTTCAGCGACAGGCCCGCGCCGTCGGGACGCAAGAGCCCGCTGATCCGGCCCAGCGCAGAGGGCGCTTTCGCCAGCGCCGCATGCGTGCCATACGGCCCGGTGCGCAGCAGCAGGTCGAGGCCGGCATCCAGCCCCAGCCGCTCCATCACCGCCTGTGCGCCCTGGCGTGCATAGCGGCCGAGCAGGGTGTCGCTGGCCAGGCGCTGGGTCAGCGCCAGCAGGATCTGCCAGTCCTGGCGGCTGTCCGCCGGCGGCGGGAACAGCGCCGGCGACCATTTTGCGGCATTGCGCACCATCAGCGGCGACAGCCCGACCTCCATGTGCGAACGCTCCAGCGGGCTCACCGGCGGCAGGATGATGTGCGCATGGCGCGTGGTCTCGTTCAGGTAGATGTCGATGGCCACCATGTAGTCCAGCGACGCCAGTGCACGCTCCATCTGCGCGCCGTTCGGCGTCGACAGCACCGGATTGCCGGCATGGGTGACCAGCGCGCGGATCTGCCCCGGTCCCGGCGTCAGGATTTCCTCGGCCAGCACCGCCACCGGCAGCTCGCCGCCAAAGGCCGGCAGGCCGCGCAGGCGCGAGCGCTGGCGACCGTAACTGCCGGGCGAGCCCAGCTTCACCATGGGCAGGGGCGGCGTCGCGAACATCATGCCGCCCTCGCGGTCGAGATTGCCGGTGAGGATGTTGAGCACATGCAACAGCCAGGTGGTGAGGCCGCCGAACTCCTGCGTGCAGGCACCGACACGGCCGTAGACGGCGGCGCGCTCCGCACGCGCGAGGTCCATCGCAAGATTGCGGATGCGGCGCGCCGGCACGCCGGTCACGGCCTCGACCGACTCCGGCGTATACGGCGCCAGCGCCGCCTGCAGCGCCTCAAGACCCTCCACCAGCGGCGCCAGCTCGCGCAGGCGCACGGCACCGGCCTCGAACAGCTCGGACACCATGGCCGCCAGCAGGAAGAAGTCCGTACCCGGGCGGATGAACAGGTGATCGTCGGCCTTGTCCGCGGTTTCGCTGCGCCGCGGATCGATGACCACGACGCGGCCGCCGCGCTCGCGAATGCCGCGGATGCGGCCCATGACATCGCCGGCGCTCATCAGGCTGCCGTTCGAGGCCGCCGGATTGCCGCCGACAATAAGCAGGAAATCGCAGCGGTCGAGATCGGGCACCGGGAACAGCAACTGGTGGCCGAACAGCTGCTGGTTGGCCACCATGGTCGGCAGCTGGTCGACCGACGTGGCGCTGAAGCGCTGCTTCGCGCCCAGTGCGCGCACGAAGGCCGGCACCGCGAGCAGCGCCGGCGTGTGCACCGTGGGATTGCCGAGATACACCGCCAGCGCCTCGCCACCGTGGTCGTCACGCACGCGGCGCAGGTTTTTCTCGACCTCGTCGAAGGCCTCGTCCCAGCCGATTTCCACCCAGCCGGTGGCGACACGCTTCAGCGGCCGGCGCAGGCGGTCCGGGTCTTCATGCAGGTCTTTCAGCGCCACCGCCTTGGGGCAGATGTGGCCGCGCGAGAACGGGTCGTCCTTGTCGCCCCTGACCGAGAGGATGGCGCCATCGCGGTGCTCGATGACGACGCCGCACATGGCTTCGCAGAGATGGCAGATGCGGAA
>DAIRDY010000296.1:0-2942 GCA_036795935.1 Moraxellaceae bacterium
CGGCACCGATCTCATCCTGTTTTCCGCCGGCATCCGCCCGCGTGATGAGCTGGGCAAGCAGAGCGGTCTCGAGACGGGCCCGCGCGGCGGGGTGGTGGTCAACAATTTCTGCCAGACCTCGGATGCCGACATCTACGCCATCGGCGAGGTCGCGCTGTGGAGCGGCCGCATCTACGGCCTCGTCGCCCCCGGCTACGACATGGCGCGCGTCGCTGCCGACCACATCACCGCCACTGCCGGCAGCGAGTTCCGCGGTGCCGACATGTCCACCAAGCTCAAGCTGATGGGCGTGGACGTGGGCTCCATCGGCGATGCCATGGGCACGACGCCGGGCGCGCAGAGCTACTACTACATCGACGAGCCCAACGAGGTGTACAAGAAGATCGTCGTCTCTGCCGACGGCAAGCGGCTGCTCGGCGCGGTGCTGGTGGGCGATGTCGATGCCTACGGCACGCTCCTGCAGCTGATGCTGAACGCGATGGAGCTGCCCGAACATCCGGATGCGCTGATCCTGCCGGCGCGCGACGGCGCGGCACCGGTCGGCATCGGTGCCGATGCACTGCCGATGACAGCGCAGATCTGTTCCTGCAACAACGTCAGCAAGGCCGACATCTGTGCCGCCATCGATGCCGGCACCACCGAGCTTGGCGCACTCAAGTCCTGCACCAAGGCCGCCACCAGCTGCGGCGGTTGCGCGGCGCTGGTCGGCCAGGTGCTGAATGCCGAACTCAAGAAGCGCGGCGTGGAAGTGAAGAAGGACCTCTGCGAACACTTCCCCTACTCGCGTCAGGAAATGTTCCACCTGATCAAGGTCGGCAACATCCGCAGCTTCGACGAAATGATCAGCAGGCACGGCAAGGGCGACGGCTGCGACATCTGCAAGCCGGTGACGGCATCCATCCTCGCCTCCACCTGGAACGACTACATCCTGAAGAACGAGCATGCCGGCCTGCAGGACACCAACGACTACTTCATGGCCAACATGCAGAAGGACGGCACCTATTCCGTGGTGCCGCGCATGGCCGGCGGTGAAGTGACGCCGGAAGGCCTGATCGCCGTCGGCATGGTGGCGAAGAAATACGGCCTCTACACCAAGATCACCGGCGGCCAGCGTGTCGACCTGTTCGGCGCACAGCTGCACCAGCTGCCGGACATCTGGCGCGAGCTGATCGATGCCGGCTTCGAGACCGGCCATGCCTACGGCAAGTCGCTGCGCACCGTGAAGTCCTGCGTTGGCTCCACCTGGTGCCGTTACGGCGTGCAGGATTCGGTCGGCCTCGCGATCGACCTGGAGAACCGCTACAAGGGCCTGCGCGCACCGCACAAGATCAAGTTCGCGGTGTCCGGCTGCACCCGCGAGTGTGCCGAGGCGCAGGGCAAGGATGTCGGCGTGATCGCCACCGAAAAGGGCTGGAACCTCTATGTCTGCGGCAACGGCGGCATGAAGCCGCGCCATGCCGAGCTGCTGGCCGGCGACCTCGATACCGCAACGCTGATCCGCTACATCGACCGCTTCCTGATGTTCTATGTGCGTACCGCCGACCGCCTGCAGCGCACCAGTGTCTGGCGCGACAACATGGAAGGCGGCCTGGATTACCTGAAGGACGTCATCGTCAACGACTCGCTGGGCCTCGCGGCCGAGCTCGAGGCCGACATGGCGCATGTGGTCAGCACCTACCAGTGCGAGTGGAAGACCACCGTCAACGATCCGGAAAAGCTCAAGCGCTTCCGCCATTTCGTGAACAGCGACGAGGCCGACAGCAATGTGGTGTTCGTCAAGGAGCGTGGCCAGATCCGTCCGGCCACGCCGACCGAGAAGCAGGGCCGTATCGAGGTGGTGCCGGCCTGAGGCGTTTTGGCCCGCCGCCGCTGGAGGCGGGCTGCAGTGACCGTGCCGCGGCGGCCGGTCCGTGAACAGACATGAGGAGAAATACAGAATGAACGCGACCAGCAATCTTGCCGAGACCCTGCGCCCGGTCCCTGTCTGCACCGTGGCCGACCTGTTGCCCGGTGTCGGCGTGGCGGCGCTGGTGCACGGCCAGCAGGTGGCCATCTTCCGGCTGCGCAACGGCGACATCTACGCCATCGGCAACCACGACCCGTTTTCCGGTGCCAACGTCATCTCGCGCGGCCTGACCGGCGACCTGAAGGGACGCAAGGTGGTGGCGTCGCCGGTGTACAAGCAGCACTTCGACCTGGCCACCGGCCAGTGCCTTGAAGATGACAGCGTGGTACTGCCGGTCTATGCCGTGCAGGTGGAAGGCGACACGGTCTCCGTGCTCGCCTGAGGGCATTGTCGCGCTGGCCGGATGATGACTGACGTCGCGCCGGGAGGCGCCGTCACGGCCGCTTGCGCTCCGGATTCACGTCACTCGCCGCGCCTTGCGCGGCTTTTTTTTGCGGCGTGCTTGCAGGTGTGAATGCATTCGCACACGGGTTGTGCAACCCCGGGCGCGCCTGCGGCGGGGCCGGGCTTGTTCAGCGCTTGACCACCATCGGCGTGCCGAGGTTGCCGTCGCGGATGATGGCCGCCACCTTGTCCGCATCCTGCAGCGTGAAGAAAGGACCGACCTGCACGCGATGGATGGGCGGATTGGTGTCGCTGCGCGCGATGACCACCGGCGCATAGATCAGCTCCAGCAGTCGTCCCTGCAGGGCGGTGGCATTTTCCACCGAGCCGAAGGCGCCGACTTGCACATAGAAATTGCTTTGGCCGCTCAGCTCCGGTGATGACGCGGCAGGCAGCGGCTTGCCGGTGGCACCCAGCTGGCGCTGGAACTCGCCCGGGTCCAGTGCCTCGATGTCGACCTGTGCGGTGCCGGTTTTCAGCATGTCGAGCTTGGCGGCGGCGGCGTAGGACAGGTCGATGATGCGGTCGCTGTGGAACGGCCCGCGGTCGTTCACCTTGACGATGACCGACTTGCCGTTGGCGCGGTTGGTGA
>DAIRDY010000297.1:0-2933 GCA_036795935.1 Moraxellaceae bacterium
GCACGGCGGGTTGAATGCCGGTTAAAGAGAGGAGTCAGACATGACTGGATTTGCCCGTGCCAGCAAGGGTTTCACCTTGGTCGAGCTTTTGATCGTGGTGGTGATTATTGCAATCCTGTCTTCGATTGCCGTGCCGTCATACCAAGGTTACGTGGTGCGCAACAATCGTGTCGAATTACAGTCACAGCTACTGCAGATAGCCAGTAACCTGGAGCGTTACAAGTCACAGCAACTGACTTATGCGGGCGTGACCTTGGCCATGGTCAATAACAACGCTGCAGTGTTTCCACCTGGTCCGAGCGCCAGATACAACCTGACGCTAACCCTGTTGCCAAACAATGCGGCACCCACGGCTTGGACATTGACAGCGGCGCCGATTGCAGGCTCGCGTCAGGCGGGTGACGGTGCGCTGCAGATTGACAATCTGGGTCGTCGTTGCTGGAACCCGGCAAACGATGCTGGATGCAACCTTGCAGATGCCACCCAGGCCTGGAGCTCCAAGGCCAAGTGAGCATTACCCCCATGAAAACGCCCGGCGAGTCCGGGCGTTTTCATGTCTGCCGCTCAGCAGCTGAGGGGGCGGCCGCCGCTGTCCTCATGGATGCCGTCACCGTCACGATCTCGCGAGTGGCGGATGCGGCCGCCACGGTTCAGCACCACCTGGCGTGCGAACTCCGGACGGCGATTGTCGGCACAGTAGGTAAAGCTGCCGTTGCTGGCCGTGCTGCGTCCGAGGCGGTCGAAGCGCACGGTACTGCCGCCGAAGCCACGCCAGCGCAGCTCGCCGCGGGTATCCAGCCGCTCGTGGCCCAGGATGTCACCGGGCCGTTGTGGCTGGCCCAGCTGGCGCGGATCCAGGAACACCAGCAGGCCGTCGCCCCAGCGTCCGTTGCAGGCGAGCCCGTCGTGGCTGCCGCAGACGGCTACCGGCATCTGGCGGCCGAGCGCGGTGTGCCGGGCATGACTCAGCATGCGGTCGACTTTAAGTACGGCACTGCGCGCTTCCATGCGGCGGACGAGCTCCTGCAGGGCAGTGCTGCCGGCGGCGAGCACGATCGCCAGGATGGCGACGACGGCCAGCAGTTCGATGAGCGTGAATCCCGTTGCCCGCATGTGGCGTCCTCCCTGACGCGGAATGAGAAGCTCGGACCTCTTCCCTGAGGCCCGGAGCAGCAGTATTGGCCAGACTGGCATCACATCAAGGCAGGGTTGGCTGCACATCCTGTAGGATCACGCCGCGATCGCGGGTAGGCAGTGTTGGCGACGGGAGGTGGCAGTGGCGCGTACGGCAGTGGTGGTAGGCGGCGGGGTGAACGGGCTGTTGACGGCGCGTGCGCTGGCGACCGAGGGCTGGACGGTCACGCTGCTGGAGCGCGGCCAGACCGGCCGCGAGGCCTCCTGGGCCGGTGGCGGCATCGTGTCCCCGCTCTATCCCTGGCGCTACAGTGCGCCCGTGACGGCGCTGGCAAAGGCGGCGCGCGCGGCCTATCCGCAACTGGCCGCAACACTGCTCGCAGAAACCGGTATTGATCCCGAGTTCGAGCGCTGCGGCATGCTGATGCTGGATGCACCGGATGCCGATGCCGCGCGGCAATGGGCCGCGGACGAAGGCGAGGACATGCAGCCGCTGCTGGCAGCCGCGTTGCAGGCGCGCGCCCCCTGGCTGGCGCCGGGCTGGCGGGAGGGCTTGTGGATGCCGGCGATTGCCAACATTCGCAATCCGCGCTTGCTGCAGGCCTTGCTGCGCAGCCTGCAGCAGCGGGGCGTGACGGTGGAGACCGCGGCGGAAGTGGTGGCGTTGCAACGCGGCGCAGACCGCGTCAGTGGTGTCCGTACCGCTGATGGCCGTGTATTCGAGGCCGGGGCGGTGGTGCTCTGTGGTGGCGCGTGGACGGCGACCTTGCTGCGCGGCTTCGGACTGATGGCGCCGCCGGTGCGTCCGGTGCGCGGGCAGATGCTGTTGTACCGGCTGGCGCCGGGCGCCTTGCCCTGCATCGTGCTGGCGGAAGGGCGTTACGTGATTCCGCGCCGCGACGGCCATGTGTTGTGTGGCTCGACGCTGGAGGAGGCGGGCTTCGACAAGTCGGTGACAGCCGAGGCCCTGGCCAGCCTGCAGGCATCGGCAGCCAGATTGCTGCCGGCACTGGCCGGGTTGGTGCCGCTGGCGCAATGGGCAGGCCTGCGGCCGGGCTCGCCAGCCGGCGTGCCCTTCATCGGGCCGGTGCCCGGGGTGGACGGGTTGTGGGTGAATGCAGGCCAGTTCCGCAACGGGCTGGTGCTGGCGCCGGCCTCGGTGCAACTGCTGGTCGAGCAGATGGCCGGCAGGACGCCGACGCTGGATCCGGCGCCCTACCAATGGGCGCCAGCCAGCTGAGCCGTACGCTCATTCCTCGTCGCTGCTGTCGTCCAGCCCCATTTTTTTCAGCCGGTAGCGCAGCGAGCGGAAAGTCATGCCGAGCTTGCGTGCGGCGGCCGTGCGGTTCCAGCGTGTCTCTTCCAGCGCTTTCAGGATGGCCGTCTTCTCGATTTCGAACAGATAGTCCTCAAGCGAGCCGCCGGGTGTCTCGCTGGCCGTCACAGTGGCCGACGACTCGTTGCCGGGCGTCGTTACCGTGGTGCTGGCGGCGGCCGTGCGCGTGCTGTCCATGCGCACGTCGGGCAGTTGCAGGTGGGCGGGCAGGATGCTGTCCTGGTCGCACAGCGTGAGTGCGCGCTCGAGGATGTTCTGCAACTCGCGCACATTGCCGGGGAAGGGATAGCGCAGCAGCGCCTCGCGGGCCGCTTCGCTGAGCGCGGGCTCGTCGACACCCCAGTCGGCACTCAGTTTTTTCAGGAAGGTCTGTGCCAGATAGAGAATGTCGTCGCCGCGCTCGCGCAGCGGCGGTGTCTGCACCTGGATGACGTTGATGCGGTAGAACAGGTCCTGGCGGAAA
>DAIRDY010000298.1:0-2932 GCA_036795935.1 Moraxellaceae bacterium
TCATGGTGGCGCTGCTGATGGCCGCCGCGCTCGGCATCTTCGTGCTCTATTCCGCCTCCGGCCAGAACGTGGCGATGACGCTGAAGCAGACCATGAGCTTCGGCATCGGCCTCACCGTGATGTTCATGCTGGCGCAGATCTCGCCCCGCACCTACGAAACGCTGTCGCCCTGGTTCTATGTCGGCGGCGTGGTGCTGTTGCTGGCGGTGGCCGTGTTCGGCGAAGTGCGCATGGGCGCGCAGCGCTGGATCGGCATCCCCGGCTTCGGCAGCGTGCAGCCCTCGGAGTTCATGAAGCTCGGCATGCCGATGATGATGGCCTGGTTCCTCGGCGCGCGGCTGTTGCCGCCACGGCCCAGCGTGGTGCTGGTTGCGCTCGGCATCATCCTGTTCCCGGTGCTGCTGGTGGCCGAGCAGCCCGACCTCGGCACCTCGCTGCTGGTCGCGGCCAGCGGGCTGTTCGTGCTGTTCCTGGCCGGCCTGCCGTGGTGGATGATCGGCGGCTTCGTGGCCGCCATGGGCCCCATCGTGTGGGTGGCCTGGAACCACCTGCTGCACGACTACCAGCGCCAGCGCGTGATGACGCTGATCGACCCCGACGCCGACCCGCTGGGCGCCGGCTGGAACATCATCCAGTCCAAGGCCGCCATCGGCTCCGGCGGGCTCACCGGCAAGGGCTGGCTGAAGGGCACGCAGTCGCACCTCGAGTTCCTGCCCGAAGGCCATACCGACTTCATCATCGCCGCGTATTCCGAGGAATTCGGCCTTGTCGGCGTGGTCGTGCTGTTCGCGCTCTACCTGTTCATCCTCGGGCGCAGCCTGTACATCGCCATCACCGCGCAGGACAGCTATTCGCGCCTGCTGGCAGGCGCCATCACGCTGTCGTTCTTTGTCTATGTCTTCGTCAATGCGGGCATGGTCAGCGGCATCCTGCCGGTGGTGGGCGTGCCGCTGCCCTTCATCAGCTATGGCGGCACCGCCATCATCACGCTGTTCGCCGGCTTCGGCCTGCTGATGTCCATCCAGACCCACAAGAAGCTGATCGGCTGAGGCGCTGCCGCATCAGCCGCCGACAAGGAGTTGCCATGCTGAAGTCCCTGGTCTGCTCGCTGCTCAGCAGCCTGTGCATGCATGCACCGGACACCGCGGCCATGGGCCACTTCCAGGAATACGAGGCGCTGAGTGCGCTGATTGCCAGCCTGGAAGAGGAAAAGGTCTACGCGCCCGGCGAACTGGCGGCGCTGTTCGCGCAGGTGGCACGCGACGAGCGCGTGCTGACGCTGATCGCGAAACCGCCGGAAAAGACCCGCGAATGGCATGAGTACCGGCCACTGTTCGTGTCGCCGGAACGCATCCGCCGCGGCCTCGCCTTCTGGAAGCAGCACGAGGGCGCACTGGCGCGGGCCGAGAGCCTCTACGGTGTGCCGCCGGAAATGATTGTCGCCATCATCGGCGTGGAAACCACCTACGGCGCCAACAAGGGCCGCAACCGCGTCATCGACGCACTGGCCACGCTGGGCTTCGACTATCCGCCGCGCTCGCCCTTTTTCAGCCGCGAGCTGCGCGAATTCCTCGTGCTGGCCCGCGAGGAGGGCCTGGACCCGCTCGCGGTGCGCGGCTCCTATGCCGGCGCGCTGGGCTTCCCGCAGTTCATGCCCTCGAACTGGCGCCTGCTCGCCGTGGATTTCGATGGCGACGGCCACCGCGACCTGATCGGCAACCCGGTCGATGCCATCGGCTCGGTGGCCAACTATTTCCGCCACCACGGCTGGCAACCGGGGCAGCCGGTGGCCCTGCGCGCCACGCTGGCGGAAAACGCCGACTTGGCCGGCCACGCCACGCGTGAGTTGGCCACACTGCACACCGTGGGCAAGCTCGATGCCGCGGGCATCCGCCTGCCGGCCGGCACGCTGCCGGCGGAGACCCCGGCCTCGGTGCTGCGCCTGCAGGGCAGCGAAGGCGAAGAGGCCTGGCTTACGCTCGGCAACTACTACGTCATCACCCGCTACAACCGCAGCGTGCTCTACGCCATGGCGGTGTTCCAGCTGAGCGAAGAATTGCGCGCCGCGCGCGGGAATACGCGTTAACCCGGATTATTCATGAGCCTGCGTCGCGAGGCGGTGCAGATGCGGTGCCGGCCGGGGTTTCGTGACCGAGGCGCGCGCAGGCGTACTCGACAGTACGTCGAGCACGCCGACCGAGCGAAAGCCCGGCAGGTGCCGTAGATGTGCCGCCGCAGTAGCAGGTTCATGAATAATCCGGGTTAATACGCCCGGCGCGCACGGGCGGCGCCCGACGGGATTGCCAGCACCGCGCGCCTTTGCATAGGGTGGAGCCTGACGGCCGACCCACGGACATATCCCCATGACTGCGACCGCCCTGCGCCTGCCCCTCATCCTGCTCCCCCTGCTGCTGGCCGCCTGCGTCACCACGCCGGTGCCACAGCAAGCACCTGCCGCCAAAGCCCCCGCCAGCACCACCCCTGCCGGCAAGACCGCAACCGGCAAGGTCAATCCCATCACCCGCCTGCCGCCACAAACACAGGCCGTGCCGCCGCCCGGCCAGCGCCCCGCCTTCGGCACGGACGAATTCAACCGCATCCGCGATGCCGCACCCGACGCCCCTGTCGATGTCAGCGGCATTCCGGATGCCGTGCCGGTGGAGGAGCCGCTGAGCCGATACGGCAACCGCACGCCCTATACGGTGCTCGGCGAAACCTACGAACTGCTGCCCACGGCGAAGGGCTTCCGCCAGAGCGGCGGCGCCTCCTGGTACGGCAAGAAGTTCCATGGCCTGAAAACCTCAAGCGGCGAGCTGTACGACATGTACAAGATGTCGGCCGCACACCGTAACCTGCCGCTGCCGACCTATGTTCGCGTCACCAACCGCGCCAACGGCAAGTCGGTCATCGTCAAGGTGAACGACCGCGGGCC
>DAIRDY010000299.1:0-2928 GCA_036795935.1 Moraxellaceae bacterium
TCAGAGCTTGATCAGCCCCATGCGCGTGGCGCGCAGGCTGGCTTCGGCGCGCGAGGAAATGCCGAGCTTGCGATAGATCTCCTTCACGTAGCCGCGCACCGTGTGCACGGAAATGCCGAGGCTGGCCGAGGCCTCGGCCACGCTCATGCCGTTGGCGATCAGCACCAGCACGTCTTTCTCGCGCGGGCTGAGCAGGTTGTCGTCGACCGGCTCGTGGCGCTCGTGCTGGGCAAAGAAATCCATCATGCGCCGCGCCACCGCCGGCGAGATCGGCGGCACGCCGTCGCGGATGCCGGCGAGCGCGCGCTCGATGTCCTCGTCACTCTGGTCCTTGAGCAGGTAGCCGCGCGCACCGGAGCGCAGCGCGCTGAAGATGTGCGCGTCGTCGTCGTAGATGGTGGCGACGACCACGGTGATGCCGCTCTGCGCCGGCGCCAGCTGCTGGATCAGCTCGACGCCGTTGCCGTCGGGCAGGCCGAGATCGACGATCACGGTGTCGAAGGTCTCGCCGGCGGCGAGCAGGCGGCGCGCGGTGGCCAGCGTCGGCGCCAGCGTCACGCCACAACCGTCACCAAACGCGGCGAGCACGCGCCGGCGCAACCACTCCGCCGTCTCCGGCACGTCTTCCAGCACCAGCACCCGGCTGCCCTGCATGTTCATGCGTCGTCTCCTGCCAGCGCCGCGCGCGGGGTGTCGAGCGGAATGCGCACGCTGACGGTGCAGCCGCCGTCGGCATTGCGCCGCCAGTCGACCTCGCCCGCCAGCTCGTCCACCCGCGAACGGATGATGTGGTGGCCGCGCCCGGTCTGGTCGAGCACGGCCTCGTCAAAGCGGCCGTTGTCGGCCAGCTCCATGCACAGCGCGCCAGCCTCGACCGCGAGCTTGAGGCGGAATTCGCCGGCACCGGCATGCTTGATGGCATTGGTCACGCCCTCGCGCGCAATGCGCTTGATGTTGGCGAACTGGCGCGCACTCAGGCGCTGTGCCGACACCGACGGCAGGCTGAGCTGGCAGCGTATGCCCTCGCGCGTGAGGCGCTCGCGCGCCTCGGCGGCAATCAGCTGCGCTGCCTCGTCCAGCGCCACCGTGCGTTCGTCGAGCGTGGCCAGCATCTGGCGCAGGTCGCGCACGGCCTGGCGCGCTTCTTCGCGCATCTGCGGTTCGTGCTCGCCGTGCAGGATGGACAGCAGGCGTGCGCCCAGGTCGTCGTGCAGGTCGCGCTTGATGCGGTCGCGCTCGCGCTGCGCACCCTGGGCCCGCGCGCGCAGCGCCGCCAGCGCATGTTCGGCAATGCCGTGCAGCTCCTGCGCCGCGGCCAGGTCTTCGCCGGCAAACAGGCGCGCACCGCGATCGCAATAGCCGAGGCGCAAATGCCCGCCCTGGCCAAGCTGCGGCAGCGTCAGCCACAGGCCGTCGTCGCTGAGCCGGAAGCCGGCATCGTCATCATGGCGCTCAAGGATCAGCGGCCGGAACACGGCACGCACCACCGCCGGCCACTGCGTGCACAGCGCCGCCTCGCTGGCCGGATCGAACAGCTGCTGCACGATGCCGGCCGGCAAGTGGCGACCCAGTTCCTCGCGCCCGATCAGGCGCCGCACCAGCCACTGGCGCAGCGGGAAATACAGCCAGCCGGCCACGCCCATGGCCAGGCCCAGCGCGGCCCAGCTCTCCAGGTGCAGCAGCCATACCACGAGACCGTCGACCACCAGCACCAGGAGGCCGCCCAGCAGCCAGCTCCATGCCGCCAGCCACCAGCGCTCGAGGTGGAAGATGCGGTGCCGGCTGATGCCGGCCGCGAGCCCGAGATAAACAATGAGGAAGCCGCCCGACACCACCGCCTGCGAAATCGGCGTGGCCAGCCCGAGCACGATGGGCAACACCTGCAGGAAGGCAAACACGCCGCTGCCGAGCAGGAAGGACAGCACCAGCCAGCGCAGCGCCATGCGCGCCACCGGATCGCCCGGCGAGTGCTGCCACTGCCGCCAGCCGAACAGGCAGGACACGCAGAACACCAGCATCAGCACGAGATAGAAACCCGCCGCATATGACGGGAACCATTGCTGCGTGTCCGCGAACCAGCACAGCGCAAACAGCACGAAGGACAGCGCCACCACCGGCTGTCGTCCCAGCGGACGCGGATAGCTCCACAGCAGCGCCGCCATGCCGAACACGAACAGGAAGGCACCGCCGTGGTTGAGCACCGAGAGCAGGCGCCACAGCGCCGGGTCCATCAGCAGCTCGCGCGAGCTGTAGACACTGGCCGAGAGAATGCCGGTGGCAAAGCCGATGGCGGTGAGCAGTTGCAGGCTGGTGTCGCGCGCCAGGGGCCGGAACACCCAGATGCCAAAGCCGACAATCAGCGTGATGAAGCCGTAGAACAGCTGCAGCCAGAAGATCCATGGCATGTCCGACAGCAGCCGAGCCTGCGGCTGCACCGGCAACGCGCGGCCGTCGGCCAGCAACAGCTGCGCGCGCCCGCCCTGCCACTCGGCGAGCAGCGGCGCCTGCGCGGCCAGCAGTGCGTTATAGGCCTCGTGCGTCACCAGGAAATCCGGCTCCTCCACGGCGAGCCAGGCAGGCAGCGGCAGCACGCGGCCGTCGCCGGTGCGCAGGCCCGCCACCGCGGCCGGTGCCGCGAGCGTGGCGTGCTGCACCAGCAGCGTCTCGCCCTGCGGGTGGAAGCGGAAACCAGCCCACGGCAGCTCGCGCGCCGCCTGCAGCAGCGCCACCAGTGTCAGCAACAGCAGCACGCCCGCCACGAAGCTCAGGCGCGACGGCGTCAGCCGGCTGCGCCAGCGGGCCAGCGCGGGCGACAGCGCATCGGGCATCACGGTATCGGCAGACATGGAGGGCACGGGCAGCGGCAGGTGCAGCGATGGTGGCAGCAGCACCCGCCTGTCGTCATCCCGCAAAGAGGGGGTGAACCGG
>DAIRDY010000300.1:0-2875 GCA_036795935.1 Moraxellaceae bacterium
CTGCCGTATCATGCGCGCTCGCTCCCAGAGGACGGCCGACATGCCTCCCGCCCCCGCCCTGATCGGCCTTTATGGCGGCTCCTTCGACCCGGTGCACAACGGCCACCTGGCGCTGGCCGCGGCCCTGCTGACTGCCCTGCCGCTGGCGGAGCTGCGCTTCCTGCCGGCGGCGCGCTCGCCGCTGAAGCCGGCTGCCACCGCCGACCGGCATCGACTAGCCATGCTCCAGCTTGCCCTGACCGGTAAGCAAGGACTCACCATCGACACGCGCGAGCTGGACCGCCCGCCGCCCTCCTACACCGTGGACACGCTGCGTGCGTTGCGCGCCGAGCTCGGCCCGGCGCAGCCGCTGGCCTTCATCATGGGCATGGACAGCTTTCTCGAACTACCGCGCTGGAAGGAGTGGCAGGCGCTGGCCGACCTCGCGCATCTGGTCATCGTGAACCGGCCGGGCAGCCCGGTCGCGCTGCCGCCCGTGCTCGCGGATTACGCGGAAAAGCGTCGGCTGGCGACGCCGGCCCTGCTAGAATCGCGGCCCGCCGGCGGGGTGCTGTTCATCGACACGCCCCCGCATGCCATCGCCAGCCGCGACATCCGCGCCGCCCTGCGGGCCGGTGCCGGGACGGACGACTGGCTGCCGGGTGCCGTGCGGGACTATATTGCCGAACATCACCTGTACGCCGGAGACACCGACCCCCGATGAACCTGTCCGACCCCGTCAACCAGACCCTGCTTGATACCGCCCTCGCCGCCCTCGACGATCTCAAGGCCAAGGATGTTGTGGCCCTCGACGTGCGCTCCCTGACCAGCCTGGCCGATGCCATGGTGATTGCCTCCGGCACCTCCAGCCGGCATGTGAAGTCGCTGGCCGACAACGTCGTGGAGAAGGTGAAGGCCGCCGGCTACAAGCCGCTGGGCGTGGAAGGCGAGCGCGACGCGGAATGGGTGCTGATCGACCTCGCCGGCGTCATCGTGCACGTGATGCTGCCCGCCACCCGCGCCTTCTACGACCTGGAACGGCTGTGGACCCCGGGCGCCAGCGGCCACCTCAACACCTCCAGCGTCACCTCCTGATCCCTCCATGAAGCTGCGCCTGCTGGCGGTCGGCACCCGCATGCCCGACTGGGTCGAGGCCGGCTATGCCGAGTACGCCAAGCGCCTCTCGGGCGACATCACGCTCGAGCTGGTGGAAATTTCTGCCGGCCGCCGCCTGAAAGCCACCGACCTGGCCCGCCTGAAGGAAGAAGAAGGCGAGGCGCTGCTCGCCGCACTGCGGCCACAGGAGCGCGTGATCGCGCTCGACGTGCTGGGCCGGCAGATGGGCACCGAGGACATCGCCGCCACACTCAAGGACTGGCAGGTGGACGGCCGCCCGGCCGCGCTGCTGATTGGCGGACCGGAAGGCCTGAGCCAGGCCGCGCTGGCGCGCGCCGAGGCGAAATGGTCGCTGTCGCGGCTGACACTGCCGCATCCACTGGTGCGCATCGTCATCGCCGAGCAGCTGTACCGCGCCGCCAGCATCCTGAAAGGTCATCCCTATCACCGCTGAACCGGCCTGAAACGCGCGCCGGAACACATTCCCGCACTGGTTTTTGCCCCCTCTGCCCGGCAAGATTGCCGCTTTCGCACGCCGACCCGTTTCCATGCGCCGTACCAGCAGCATCACCCTCAAGGACAACCAGCAGGAAGCCGCCCTGTTCCGCCGCCGCGCCACCGTGGCGGCGGTGTTCGTGCTGCTGATGTTCGGCGTGTTGCTGGCACGCTATTACCGTCTGCAGGTGACCGAGCACGAAACCCATGCCGTGCTCTCGGAAAGCAACCGCGTGCATCTGGAAGCCGTGGCACCGCCGCGCGGCTTCATCTTCGATCGCCATAACCGGCTGCTCGCCGACAACCAGCCCACCTTTGCGCTGACCATCAACCGCCAGCAGGTCGGTGATATTGATGTCATGCTGGAGCGCCTGCGTCCCGTCCTCGAGCTGACCGATGACGACATCCGCCGCTTCAAGGCGCGCGCCCGCGTCGCCCGCAAGTTCGAGGAGGTGCCGCTGCGCCTGCGCCTGTCCGAGCAGGACATCGCCCGCTACTCCGAAGTGAAGCACGAGCTGACCGGTGTCAACGTCAATGTGGAGCTCTCGCGCGCCTATCCGCATGGCGAGCTGTTCGCGCACGCCATCGGCTATGTGTCGCGCATCTCCGAAGCGGACGAAAAAGAAATCGACCCGCTCAAGTACGCCGGCACCAACCTGATCGGCAAGATCGGCATCGAGAAATATTACGAGAACTACCTGCACGGCAAGCCGGGCTACCAGCACGTGGAACGCAACGCCCACGGTCGCCTGATCCGCGTGCTGAAGAACACGCCGCCGGAACGCGGCAGCGACCTCACGCTGCACCTGGACTACGAGCTGCAGAAGATTGCGCACGAGCAGCTGGCAGGCCGCCGCGGCGCCATCGTCGCCATCGACCCGTCCACCGGCGGCGTGCTGGCCTTCGTCAGCAACCCGAGCTTCGATCCCAACCATTTCGTCGGCGGCATCCCGTACAAGATCTATGCGGAATACCGCGACCACATCGACCGCCCGCTCTACAACCGCGCCCTGCAGGGCGTGTATCCGCCGGGCTCCACGATCAAGCCGATGTCGGCGCTCGGCTTCCTGCATTTCGGCATTGCCGACTGGGCCACCAGCATCGGCGACCCGGGCTTCTTCAGCCTGCCCGGCGACAGCCACCGCTTCCGCGACTGGAAAAAGGAAGGCCACGGCGTGGTGAACATGCACAAGGCCGTGGTCGAGTCCTGCGACACTTACTTCTATACCTTCTCCGACAAGATGGGCGTGGACCGCTTCCACGACTGGATGAAGCACTTCGGTTT
>DAIRDY010000301.1:0-2853 GCA_036795935.1 Moraxellaceae bacterium
TGGCAGCAGGCGGTGTTGCCGCTGGTGCAGCCCTTTGGCGGCCTGCCGCAGCGCCCGGAAAACCTGCACCTGACACTGGCCTTTCTCGGCGAAGTGAACGGCGACCGCATCAACCAGCTGATCGCACTCGGCAACGACCTGCCGCGCGAGCCCATCCGCCTGCGCCTGGACCGCATCGAGTGCTGGAAAGCGGCCGGTCTTGCCTGCCTGCGCCCGGCGGAAACGCCGCCGGCACTGGAGCGGCTGGCGCGCCGCCTGCACGGCGGTCTCGCCGCCGACGGTTTCAAGACCGAACCGCGCGGCTTCAAGCCGCACATCACCGTGGTGCGCCGCGTCAGCCTGTCGCTGCCGGCGCTGCCGCTGTGGCCGGTGCCGGAATGGCAGGTGCAGAAGATTGCGCTGGTGCGCTCGCGCCTGACCGAGTTCGGGCCGCAGTACGATGTCATGCACGAGTGGGCGCTGGACCCGGTGTCGCTGCCGGCCTGAGCCCCGGGTTCCCGCGTTCCGTCTGCCGGCTGTAACAGGCCGGCCGCTGCCGACTCTTATCGGCATCATGAGTGCCCATACCGATGCCCTGCCTGTTGCGCTTCCCCTGCTTGCACCTTCTGCCGCGCGTCCGGTGCGGCCGGAGTCTCCGCGCATGAGCGAGATGGCGCTGGTAGCGCGCCTGTGCCGGCGCGAGCCCGCGGCCTGCGCGGCTTTCGTGCGCGCGCATCACGGCGCGCTGGTGGCGGTGGCGCGCGCCATCGTCGGCGAGGCCCAGGCCGAGGACGTGGTGCAGGAGGCGTGGATCGCCGCCTTTCGCGCGCTGCCGCAGTTCGAGGGCCGTTCGCAGTTGCGCACCTGGCTCACCAGCATCGTCATCAATGCCGCGCGCGGCCGGCTGCGCGTGCAGAAACGGCTGCCCACCGTCAGCCTGGACACGGCCGACGACGGCGCGCTGCCGCTGGCCGAGCGCTTCCGCGCCGACGGCCACTGGGGCCAGCCGCTGGCGGACTGGGTGGCGGACTCGCCCGAAGAGATGCTGTCGCGCGCCCAGCTCGCCGCCTGCCTGCAGGCGCAACTGGCGGCCTTGCCGCCGGCGCAGCAGTCGGCGCTGTTGCTGCGCGAGCAGTCCGGGCTCTCGTTTGCCGAGATTGCGCTGGCCCTGGCCACCAGCGAGGGCAATGTGCGCGTGCTGCTGCACCGCGCCCGCCTCAGGCTGCTGGCGGTGATGAACCGTTTCGAGGAGGAAGGCACATGCTGAGCTGCCATGACGTGCTGCACCTCGGTTCCGACTATGTCGACGATGCCCTCGACGGCCCCACGCGCCGCCGCCTGCGCCTGCACCTGCTGATGTGCCGGCACTGCCGGCGCTACCTGCACCACCTGCGCCTGACCGCGGCCACTGCCGGCGCGCTGCCCCTGCCGGCAGACGAGGCCCGGGTGCAGGCCGTCCTGTCGCAGCTGCCCCCCGCCGAGTGAGCCTCCGAAAAGAGGCGCTATCGGGCGTCCTCGCTCACTCCTCGCCTATTCATGTGACATGTCTCGGGGATGGGTGGCGGGACGCCTCGCAGGGCATCGCATGCTCGCGGCCTTTCAGGGGCGCCGAGTGACAAAGCCGTCACGGAGTGCCGGGGCGGCCTTGCTATAGTTCGGGCATTCCCTCGCCGGAGCTGTCCTGCACATGGACCGTGTCCTCACCCTTCTGCGCTGGCCCCTGCGCACCGTGCTGCTGGCGCTTGCCTACAGCGGCTCGGCGCTGCTCGCCTACCAGATTGCCAACCCGGCCGTGTATGCCACGGCGGTGTTCCCGTCCTCGGGCGTGGCGCTGGCGGCGGTACTGATCTGGGGCTGGCGTGCCAGCTTCGGGGTGTTCGCCGGCTCCTGCCTGCTCAACCTGCTGCTCGGCCCGGACGGGCTCGCGCTGGACTGGAGCCGGCTGCCGCTGGCGCTCGGCATTGCGGCGGGCGCCACACTGCAGGCGCTGGCGGGCGGCCAGCTCTGCCGGCGTTATGCCGCCGTGCCCATCGAGGGCGGCAACGACTGGCACGAGTTGCGCCTGATCATGCTCGGCGGGCCGCTGGCCTGCCTGATCTCGGCCTTCACCGGCAACCTGATGCTGGTGCTGCTGGTCGGCCAGCCGCTCAGCGAAACCCTGTTCAATTTCTGGACCTGGTGGGTGGGCGACAGCATCGGCGTGGTGATCTTTGCGCCGCTGACCCTGCTCGCGCTGCGGCCCTCGCATTACGGCCGCGAGCGGCGCTGGCTGCTGGTGGCGGCGCCGGTGCTGGCGCTGGCCATCGTGCTGCTGCTGTTCTACCAGGTCACCCACCACGACCAGATCCGCATCGACAGCGTGTTCCGCGATCAGGCCCGCGAGCAGGGCGAACGCATGGCGGCGCGCATCGACGTGCATGCCGAGGTGCTCTATTCGCTGCGCCGGTTCTGGGAAAGCTCGCGCGATGTGGATGCCGGCGAGTTCGCGCGCTTTGTCGGCGGCATCATCGAGCGTTACGAGGGCATACGCCTGCTGGCCTGGGCGCCGGGCAGTGCCGATGCGCTGAACGTGCGCTATGTGGCGCCGGCCGAGGTGGCGCTGGCACTGGCCGGCGACGACCTCTCCGCGTTGCCCGAGCTGGTGCAGGCCGCGCAGCAGGCGCGCACCAGTGGCGAGCTGGTGGCGCTGGCGCCGCCGGAAAGTGGTGTGACGCGCGAGCTCTGGCGCGATGCGCTGGTGCTGCTGCTGCCGATCTACCGCGAGCCCGAGCGCCTGCTGACGCCGGAGCAGCGCGCGGCGCGCTACAGCGGCATGGTCATCGGCGTGTTCGATCTGGCCTCGCTGGTGAATGGCGTCACGCTGCGCGATGGCGA
>DAIRDY010000302.1:0-2806 GCA_036795935.1 Moraxellaceae bacterium
GCCAAGAACAAGCTGGTCGACCAGACCAAGAACTGATCCGGCGGTTGCCTGATCAGGTGAAAAACGCGGCTTTGGCCGCGTTTTTCACTTCTGGCTGTAACACGGGCCGGTCGCGAGACTCTCATGGTCAAGCGCGACGGGCCTGACTTATCATGCGTTTCCGGCATTTGACGAGGCCCGGTCATGAGCAAGCCCCAGGACGAACACGACGAGCACGACGGCATCACCTTCGAGGTGGTCGAGGAAGAGCATGACGAAGGCGGCAAGAAGGTGCGCAACAAGGGCATCTACCTCTTGCCCAATCTCTTCACCACCGCGGCGCTGTTTTCCGGCTTCTACGCCATCATTGCGGCCATGAACGGCCGCTTCGAGGCGGCAGCAATCGCGATTTTCGTCGCGGCGCTGTTCGACGGCATGGATGGTCGCGTGGCGCGCATGACCAATACCCAGAGTGCCTTCGGCGCCGAGTACGACTCGCTGTCCGACATGGTGTCCTTCGGGGTGGCGCCGGCGCTGGTGGTGTTCAGCTGGAGCCTGCAGTCCCTGGGGCGCATCGGCTGGATCTGTGCCTTCATCTATGCGGTGGCGGCGGCTTTCCGTCTGGCGCGCTTCAATGTCCAGTTGGCCGTGGTCGACAAGCGCTATTTCATTGGGCTGGCCAGCCCGCTGGCGGCATCCATCATTGCCGCCATGGTCTGGGCCGGCTTTGACAACCGGCGCGAGCTGGGCAACCCGCAGGAGTTTGCGTATCTGGTGGCGGCAGTGACGGTGTTGGCGGCCTTCCTGATGGTCAGCAACTTCCGTTACTACAGCTTCAAGGAACTTGACCGCTCGCGTGTGCCCTTTGTGGTGATGCTGCCCATCGTGCTGCTCTTCGGCATCGTCATGTACAACCTGCCGATCGGCATCCTGGCGGTCAGCACGCTCTATGCGCTGTCCGGGCCGGTGGCCATGCTGTGGAATCGTCGCAAGGGTGCGGGGGGCTCCTCCTCGCCCGTCTGATAATCGAGGTGCGCCATGCGGATACGCCCGCCGTCAGTCAGTCACCCGCCCTCCAGCGAGCTGACGCCGGAGTGCGTCTACCGCGAGCGCCGAGAACTGATCAAGGCCGCAGGCTTCATGGGCGCTGCGGCCTTGTTGTCTCTGTCGGGGGCGGCGCAGGCGGCGTCACCCTATGTGCCGGCGCGGGAGCGGGACTCCGTGCCGCCCTTCCTGCGGAAGGCCATCCGCGACCGTCGTCCGGGCCAGCCGCTCACGGGCGAAGCCCTGACGCCCTTTGAGGTGGTCAGTGGCTACAACAATTTCTATGAGTTCGGCCTCGGCAAGGACGATCCTGAGCGCCTGGCCGGCAGCTTGCGTACCGAGCCCTGGTCCGTGGTCGTCGAGGGCGAGTGCGCGCGGCCGGGCCGCTATACCCTGGAAGACATTCTTGCGCCGCATGCACTCGAAGACCGTATCTACCGCTTCCGTTGCGTCGAGGCCTGGTCGATGGTCGTGCCCTGGCTCGGCTTTCCGCTCGGAGACCTGATCCGCCGTTTCGAGCCGACGAGCCGGGCGCGCCATGTCGAGTTCACCACCCTGCATGACCCGCAGCAGATGCCGGGACAGCGCTCGCGGAGCCTGCCTTGGCCCTATGTCGAGGGCTTGCGCATGGATGAAGCCGTGCACCCGCTCACGCTGCTGGCCGTCGGGGTCTACGGACGCTCCTTGCCGCCGCAGAATGGAGCCCCCTTGCGCCTGATCGTGCCCTGGAAATACGGCTTCAAGTCCATCAAGTCGATCGTGCGCATCCGTTTCCTTGAACAGATGCCGCGCACGACCTGGGCGCTGATGGCACCGTCAGAGTACGGCTTCTATGCGAATGTGAACCCGGCGGTGGACCATCCGCGCTGGACGCAGGCGCGTGAGCGCCGGCTGCCGGCCACACTGTTCAATCCCAACTGGCGGCCAACCCTGCCGTTCAATGGCTATGCCGCCGAGGTGGCTGGCCTCTACAAGGGCATGGACCTGCGGCGGCATTTCTGATGGCGGCCCGTTTCGATGTGGTGGCATGGAGCAAGGTCATCCTGTGGCTCTTGCTGCTGTGGCCGGCAGGCAGCCTGCTACTGGCGGGGCTGCAGGATCGTCTCGGGCCTGATCCGGCCAAGGCGCTTGTGGATGCCAGCGGTCTCTGGGCGTTGCGCTGCCTGCTGCTGAGTCTGTGCATGTCGCCGTTACGTCGCTGGACAGGCCGCTCGTGGTGGCTGCGCTACCGGCGCCTCTTGGGGCTGTTTGCCCTGTTCTATGCCTGCCTGCATGTGCTGGCCTATGTCTTCCTGTTGTTCGGGGCGCAATGGCGGGAGCTGGCGGAGGAGCTCCTGCGCCGACCCTATGTGATGGTGGGAGGCATGGCCTTTCTGATCCTACTGCTGATGGGGCTCACCTCCACCCGTGGCTGGCAGCGGCGGCTGGCGGGGCGCTGGGGGCAGTTGCACCGCCTTGTGTATGCCGCTCTGCTGCTTGTGCTGCTGCATTACCTCTGGGTACAGAAGCTGGGCTGGCAGGTGGTCTGGCCCTACGCAATGGCGGCCGTTCTGCTTCTGGGCATGCGCCTTTGGTGGAAAATCCGGCAGTCGCGCAGTTGGCGTGTGAATTCCCGTTGACAGCCCTTCGGGGCTCCCTATAATCCGCGCTCCCGACGACGCAGAAGCCGTTTCGCAGCTCGCAAGAGTGTGAAAATAAAGCTGAAAACGACGTTGACACCGAGATAAAGCGCTGTAAAATGCGCGGCTCTCGAGTGAGGGGTCCGGATGACGAGTTCGGATCT
>DAIRDY010000303.1:0-2802 GCA_036795935.1 Moraxellaceae bacterium
ACCTGAAGCGCGAGGACCTGAACCACACCGGCGCGCACAAGGTGAACAACACCATTGGCCAGGCCTTGCTTGCCAAGCATTCGGGCAAGACGCGCGTGATCGCGGAAACCGGCGCCGGCCAGCATGGCGTGGCCACGGCCACGATTGCGGCGCGTCTCGGCATGGAGTGCGTGGTGTACATGGGCGAGGAAGACGTCAAACGCCAGAGCATGAACGTCTACCGCATGAAGCTGCTGGGCGCGACCGTGGTACCCGTGACCTCCGGCAGCAAGACGCTGAAAGACGCGATGAATGAAGCGATGCGCGACTGGGTCACCAACGTCGACAATACGTTCTACATCATCGGTACTGTTGCGGGGCCGCACCCCTATCCCATGCTGGTGCGCGACTTCCAGTGCATCATCGGCCGCGAAGCACGCGAGCAGTGCCTGGCACAGACCGGCCGCCTGCCGGATGCGCTGGTGGCTTGTGTCGGCGGTGGTTCGAATGCCATCGGCCTGTTCCATCCATTCCTGAACGATGCCGGCGTGCAGATGTATGGTGTCGAGGCGGCGGGGCATGGCCTTGATTCCGGTGCCCATGCGGCGCCGCTGAATGCCGGCCGTCCCGGCGTGCTGCACGGCAACCGCACCTACCTGATGGAAGATGACAACGGCCAGATCATCGAGACGCATTCGGTGTCGGCCGGCCTCGACTATCCCGGTGTCGGTCCCGAGCACAGCTGGCTGAAGGACATCGGTCGCGTGCACTACGTCGGCATCACCGATGACGAGGCGCTGGCCGGTTTCCGCGGCCTCACGCGCACCGAGGGCATCATTCCTGCGCTCGAGTCCAGCCATGCGGTGGCCTATGTCAGCAAGCTGGCGCCCACGCTGTCGCCGGAGCAGATCATCATCTGCAATCTGTCCGGTCGCGGTGACAAGGATCTGCTGACCGTGGCCAAGCTCGACGGCATCACGGTCTGAGCCGCATTGCATTGCCCGCGCCGGCCCTCACGGGCCGGCGCCCTTTTTTCAGGTTGACGAAATAATGAGCCGAATTGCCGGGCGCTTTGCCCAACTCAAGAGCGAAGGCCGCCAGGCCCTGATTCCCTACGTCACGGCGGGCGATCCCGTGCGTGCGGTCACCGTGCCGCTGATGCATGCCATGGTGGCGGCCGGTGCCGATGTCATCGAGCTGGGCGTGCCGTTCTCCGACCCCATGGCCGACGGCCCGGTGATCACCAAGGCGCATGAGCGGGCACTGGTCCATCACACCAGCCTGACCGACGTGCTGGCCATGGTGCGGGAGTTCCGTACCCGGGATGCCGCGACCCCGGTGGTGCTTATGGGTTACCTGAATCCGGTCGAGGTCATGGGCTATGCGGCCTTTGCCGATGCCGCCGCCGCGGCCGGCGTGGATGGCGTGCTTACTGTCGATTTGCCTCCGGAGGAGGCCGCCGGTCTCACCGCCGAGCTGCGCCGCCACGCGATCGATCCCATCTACCTGCTGGCGCCGACCACGACCCCCGAGCGCATCCGCCTGATCACCGAAGCGGCCAGTGGCTATGTCTACTACGTCTCGCTCAAGGGCGTGACCGGGGCGGCCAGCCTGGATATTCCGGAAGTGGCTAAACGCATTGAAACAATCCGGACGATCAGTCATTTGCCGATAGGGGTGGGTTTTGGTATCAAGGACGCGAGTTCCGCCGCCGCCGTGGCACGGCATGCCGATGGCGTGGTGGTGGGCTCGGTGCTGGTCGACCGCATCGGCCAGCTGCAGGATGATCCGGCCGCGATTCCCGCTGCCATTGCCGGCATCCTGCAAGGCATGAGAGATGCCATGGACCGCCGCTGATTCGTATCCACTGCGGCGGAATTCAGGATTGCGGGGGCAGGCCGGCGGGCCCGCTCCCTAGAGGTTCAACACCATGAGCTCCAGCTGGCTCGAAAAGATTCTCCCCAACGTCGGCACCAATGCCGAAGACCGCAAGACCTCGGTGCCGGAAGGCCTCTGGCGCAAATGCCCCAAGTGCGATGCCGTGCTTTACAAGCCCGAGCTCGACCGCAGCCAGAACGTCTGCCCCAAGTGTGATCATCACCTGCGCATCAACGCGCGCGAACGCCTCGACATGTTCCTGGACCAGGAAGGGCGCGAGGAGCTGGCCACCGACCTTGTCCCCGAAGACCTGCTCAAGTTCCGCGACAGCAAGAAGTACAAGGACCGCCTGGTTGCCGCGCAGAAGGAAACCGGCGAGAAGGATGCCCTGATTGCCATGCGTGGCCACCTGAACGGCCTGCCGCTGGTGGCGGTGGCCTTTGAATTCAATTTCATGGGCGGCTCCATGGGCTCGGTGGTCGGCGCCAAGTTCGTGCGTGCCGCCGAGTTCTGCCTCGAGCATCGCATTCCGCTGGTGTGCTTTGCGGCTTCCGGCGGTGCACGCATGCAGGAGGCGCTGTTCTCGCTGATGCAGATGGCGCGTACGTCGGCAGCGCTTGAGAAAATGAAGATGCAGGGCACGCCCTTCATTTCGGTGATGACCGACCCGGTGTACGGTGGTGTTTCGGCCAGCCTGGCCATGCTCGGCGACATCAACGCCGCCGAGCCGAATGCGCTGATCGGCTTTGCCGGCCCGCGCGTGATCGAGCAGACCGTGCGCCAGAAGCTGCCCGAAGGCTTCCAGCGTTCCGAGTTCCTGGTCGAGCATGGCGCCATCGACATCATCATCCACCGCCATGAAATGCGCGACACGGTCTTCCGTCTGCTGGCAAAATTGACGCATTACCCGATCTGATTTGCTGCATGATCCTGAAAATCGGCCCT
>DAIRDY010000304.1:0-2771 GCA_036795935.1 Moraxellaceae bacterium
CGTGGATGTTGGGCAGCCATTCGATCTGCGCCGACGGGTCGACCACGGTGACGCGAAAGCGCGCCGGGTCGAGGGCGCGGGCAGCGGCGAGGCCGGCGAAATTGCCGCCGGCCACCACGATGTGGGGCCGGGCGCGGCGGGCCAGGAAGCGACGGGAAAGCAGGGCCATGACGGGTCCTTGGTGAGCACTCGGCAGGGGGCGGGCTGGCGCAGTCTGCGAGCTTCGTCCGCGTGAAACAAGCGCCTGTCTGCCGGTCGCTTGGCGCTGCCGGGGCGAGCGGCTATGGTGGCGGCAGGCCTGCAAGAAGAAAAACCATGACTTTCTACTGTCGCTACCATGTACTTGAGCCGGCGGAATGGCGCTGCACCAGCTGCCATATCGATTTCTGCCCTGTCTGTTCGCCGGAACCGCCGGAAGAGAACGGCACGGTGCCGCCGCGCAAATGCCCGCACTGCCGCACCCAGCTGCGTCCGCTGAGCGCTGCGCATACGGCGCCGCCGTTCGGGCAGCGGCTGACCGACTTCCTGCGCTATCCCTTCTCGCCGGTGGCACTGGGTGTGCTGCTGCTCGCCTTCGTGCTGCCGCTGCTGGTGCCGGGCGGCATCGCCCTGCATGTCGCCCGCCTGCTGTTCCTGGTCGTCATCTGCAAATACCTGTGGACGGCCTTCGAGGAAGTGGCCGAGGGCCGCATCGAGCCGATGAACCACGAGCCCCTGTTGCGCGACAACTGGTCGCTGGCGATGAGCCTGGGCGTGGTGCTTGCCTTGCTGGCGGCGGGTGTTGCCTACATGGACTCGGTGAGCGGTTTCTGGGGCAGCTTCTTCGGCGTGGTCATCAGCGGCCTGCTGCCGGCCTTCCTGGTGGCGCTCGGCATCAACCGCAGCCTGGGCAGCGCGCTCAGCCGCGAGGGCCTGTTCTCGGCCATTCTCGGCATCGGCCCGGTGTATGCGGTGGTGTTCCTGCTGCCGGGGCTGCTGCTGGGCGGCCTGCGCGCCTTCGTCAGCCTGTTTGCCGACATCTTGCCGACCGCGGTCGGTCAGGCCATGTACCTGACCGCGCACACCTATTTCGCGATTGTCGTGTTCGTGCTGGCCGGCTACCTGCTGTTCCAGTACCAGGAGGCGCTGGGCTTCACGCCGGAGGCCAAGCGCGGCCGCAAGACCTACAAGAAGGGCGATCCGGTGCAGTTGCAGCTGGAAATGTTCCTGAAGGACGGCAACTACAGCAAGGCCGTGGCCCTGCTCAAGGCGGATGTCGAGCGCAAGATGTCCACGCTCAGCCAGCATGAGCGCTATCACCGCCTGATCTGGGCGATGAATTCGGAAAATGCGCTGCGCGAGCACGGTACGCCCTTTCTCAAGCAGCTGGTGGCGGCCGGGCGCAACCAGCAGGCCGCCAACGTGTTCCGCGACTACCTCCAGCGCTTCCCGGATTTCCGGGTCAGCGAGGCCGACCTGCGCATCGACCTGGCCCAGGCCTTCGAGGAACTGGGCGACTACAAGCTGGCCGTGCACATGCTGAACGGCATGCACACCGACAACCCGCATTACGGCGGCCTGCCCGATGCCTACCTGCTGGCGGCGCGCCTGCTTGACGAGAAGCTGGGCATGCCGAAGAAGGCCTATGCGCTTGTGCAGTTCCTGCATGGCCGTTTCCGCAACCATCGTCGCTTCCCGGACATCCAAGCGGCACTCGATGACCTGGCGCGCAAGCTGAGCGCGGCACCGGCGGGTTGAGCCTGGTGCCCACAATGCAAGAGGCCGCCTGCGGGCGGCCTCTTGCATTGTGGGCATGACGTGCTGCGGGCGGCGGCAGGCCCGGGGGCAGAAACGACGAGGCCGCCCTGACGGCGGCCCCGGTAGGCAGGTGTGGCGCTCAGCCTGCCGCCGCGTGCTGCTCCGCCACCTGCCGGTAGAAGCGGGCCTTGGCCGGCTCCTGCAGGCGGTCCATGGCATCGGCCAGCGCCTGTGCCGTCTTGGCCAGCAGGCTGTGCTTCGCCTTGCGCTCCAGGATCATCTTCATGACCTTGTCCGCTTCCATCACTTCACCCATGCGGGTGAAGCGCATGGCCAGGCGCAGGCAGGTGTCGGTGTCCAGCGCCACCTTCTCCGGCGACGCGCGCATGTAGTCGCGATAGAGCGCGAGCACGATATGGTCGTGCTCGGGATTGGGCACCGCAAACAGGCGGCGCGCCACGGCCTCGAAGGCCGGCGAGCCCGGGGTCAGCTTTTCCAGATGATAGAGCTGCACCAGCGTGCGCACTTCCTGCGGATGACTCTTGATCAGCTCGCGCAGCTGGCGCTGCGCCGCCGGAAACTCAAGTTGCGCCACCGACTCCAGCGCGCGGTTCAGGGCCCGGCGATAGGCCAGGTCCTCGTCGGTGGGCTCGACGACAGGCGCGACCTCGATGATTGCTTCCTCCTCATGCGTGAACCAGCGCCGGTGCACCAGATACCAGACCGGCCCGGAGGCGAGGCCGGCCACCTGGGCGGCGATTTCCGGCAGCCGCAGCGGTGTCAGCAGCACGTTCAGTGCCACCGCGGCCAGCCACAGCGGCAGCAGCAGCAAGGCATTGCCGGGACGACCCAGGTAGTGCACCGGGCCGTTGCGGAACTGCATGGCATACAGGCCCATGATCGCGGCGCAGCCGGCACCGGCCCCGGTCATCGGCAGGATGCTGGCGCCGTTCAGCAGCAGGAAGACGATGGCGCCGACAGTGCCGCCACCGAGCAGGGCGGCCAGCACGACGCCGCTGCCCAGTGCCATCTCC
>DAIRDY010000305.1:0-2759 GCA_036795935.1 Moraxellaceae bacterium
CACCGCCTGCACGCCGGGCGGCGGTTCGGTGCCGAGATCGGCCACGTCGTGGATCACGTGGATGCGCACCTCCTCCACCACCAACGTCTCGGCGTCGCGCAGGGTGTCGGCCCAGGGCCCGAGGTCGTTGTTGCCCCGCACGGCCGTCACCGGCGCCAGGGTACGCAGCTGCTCCAGGATCTCCGGCGTGCAGATGTCGCCGGCATGGATGATGTGGTCGCTGCCGCGCAGGAAGTCGATGACTTCGGGCCGCAGCAGGCCGTGGGTGTCTGAGATCAGGCCGATGCGGCGCATGCCGGTGAGGATAGCCGCGCCAGGAGCCGCCGCAGCGGGTCGTCAGGTTCGCCAAGGTGGGTGTGAGGTGGCTCGTAAGCGGGTGGCGAACCCATCTTGAATCCTGTCGTCCGTTCAGAAAGGATGCTGTCCATCTAACCGACTAGATGGACATCAATGAACGGGGACAAGACGGCGCCGCGGCGGCGGTACAGCAACGAGACGAAGGCACGGATCCTGGCCGAATGCGAGGCAGCAGGAGCCTCGGTGGCCAGCGTGGCGATGCAGCACGGCATCAATGCCAACGTCGTGCACAGTTGGCGCCGACGCGAGCGCGCGCTGGCTGTCGTTGCAGCATCCGACGCACCGCAGTTCCTGCCGATGAACCTCTCGCCACCGACGCAGGCCAATGCGGCTCCCACGATCCAGGTCGAGCTCCGCCGCGGGGCGATCACACTGTCGCTGGTGTGGCCGGTCACGGCAGCTGCGCAGTTGGCCGCCTGGAGCCGCGAACTGCTGCGATGATCCGTGTCGATGCGCTGTGGCTGGCAGTGCAGCCGCTGGACATGCGCGCGGGTACGGAAGCCGCCCTGGCGCGGGTGGTCGCGGTGTTTGGCGCAGCCAGGCCGCATCACGCGTACCTGTTTGCCAACCGCAGGGCCAATCGCATGAAGGTCCTGGTGCACGATGGCATCGGGGTATGGTTGGCGGCGCGGCGCCTGAACCAAGGCCGCTTCATCTGGCCGCGCGAAGGAGCTGACAGCGTCACGCTCACGCGAGCGCAGTTCGACGCGCTGGTGCTCGGGCTGCCCTGGCAACACGTAGGTGACGCCGGAATCATCACGGTCCTGTAGCACGCGGCAATTGCCGATTGCACCGATGTGCGGGGCGGTCAACTGCGGCAAGATCACCTTCTGTGATCGCCGAGCAGAACATCGATGCCCTGGACCCCGCGCAACTGCGCGAGGCACTGCGCTCGATGCTCGTGGCGGTGCGACACAAGGACGCGTTGATCGACAAGCTCACGCACGAGAACGCCGTCTTGAAGCGACTGAAGTTCGCTGCGCAGTCCGAGCGCTTCGACGTAGAGCAGCGCAGCCTGCTCGACGAAACCCTGGACGCTGACTTGCAGGCGGTCTCCGAGGAGATCGAGCGCTTGAAGCCGGCCGAAGCCGCCCCACGTGAGCGCCAAGTGCCTAGGCGCCAGCCGCTGCCTGCGAACCTGCCGCGCCGCGAAGTGCGCCACGACCCCGAGAGCACCAGCTGCGCCTGCGGCTGCCAGATGCAGCGCATCGGCGAGGACGTTGCCGAGAAACTGGACTACGTGCCCGGCGTGTTCACCGTGGAGCGCCACATCCGTGGCAAGTGGGCCTGCGCCCAGTGCGAGAAGTTGGTCCAGGCGCCCGTGGCGCCGCATGTGATCGACAAGGGCATCCCCACCGCCGGCTTGCTCGCCCAGGTCCTGGTGGCCAAGTACGCAGATCACCTGCCGCTGTACCGCCAGGAAGGAATCTTTGGCCGTGCCGGCTTCGCCATCCCACGCTCGACGCTGGCGCAGTGGGTGGGCAGCTGCGGCGTGCAGCTGCAGCCGCTGGTCGATGCCATGCGAGACGACCTTCTGAGGCGCCGGGTGCTACATGCTGACGAGACGCCGGTGGCGATGCTCGACCCGGGCGCCGGCAAGACCAAGCGGGCTTACCTGTGGAGCTACTGCAGCACCAGCTTCGATCGCGACAGGCTGGTCGTGTTCGACTTCGCCGACGGGCGGGCCGGGCGGCATGCCATGGAGTTCCTAGGTCACCCGGGCGAGCAAGCCTGGCGCGGCGCGCTGGTGTGCGACGACTACTCCGGCTACAAGGCACTGTTCGCCCAGGGCATCACCGAGGCTGGTTGCCTGGCGCACGCGCGTCGCAAGTTCCACGAGCTGTGGGCCAACCATCAGAGCACGCTCGCCGAGCAGGCCCTGGCGCTGTTCGCCAAGCTGTACGAGGTCGAGCGCGAGGTAGCTGAGCTCACCGGCGACGAGCGCCTGCGCATCCGCAAGCTGAAGGCCAGGCCGGCGGCCGACGCATTGCACGCCTGGCTCCTTGCTCACCGGCAAAAGGTGCCGCCGGGGTCGGCCACCGCGAAGGCGATGGATTACAGCCTCGGGCGTTGGCGCGCGCTGGTGCGCTACATCGATGACGGCGACCTGCCGGCGGACAACAACTGGGTGGAGAACCAGATCCGCCCCATCGCGATCGGGCGAAACAACTGGCTGTTCGCCGGCTCGCTGCGCGCCGGCAAGCGGGCTGCCGCCATCATGAGCTTGGTGCACTCGGCCAAGCTGAATGGGCACGAGCCGCATGCCTACCTCAAGGACATCATGCAGCGCCTGCCGACGCAGCCAGCTAGCCGCATCGGGGAGTTGCTGCCGCACCGCTGGCAGCCGCTGCAGGCTTAGGCCGCCTCCTGATCACCTCAAGACGGGATCGCCGCACGCTTAC
>DAIRDY010000306.1:0-2756 GCA_036795935.1 Moraxellaceae bacterium
TCGAAGTGCTGCGCGGCGCCAACGCGCTGCAGTTCGGCAGCGGCACGCTGGGCGGCGCGGTGAATTTCGTCACGCCCTCGGGGCGCGATGCCGGCACCGAGCTGCGGGTGGAGGGCGGCAGTTTCGGTCACCAGCGACTGTACCTGCAGGCCGCGGGCGTGGCCGACAAGGCCGACGGCGTTGTCTCGCTGTCGCATTACGGCCGTGACGGCTTCCAGGATCATGCCGGGCAGTCCACGCAGCGCCTGTTTGCCAATGCCGGTTACCGCAACAGCGAGACGCTGGAGCAGCGTGTCTATTTCTCGGCGGTGCAGACCGATTCCGAACTGCCGGGCTCGCTGACCGAGGCGGAATTCCGTGCCGGCGATGTGCGCAAGGCCGCCCCCGGCAACGTCAGCGGCGACAACAAGCGCGATTTCGATCTCTATCGCCTGGCCTACAAGCTGAACTGGCTGCCGGTGGAAGGCGGAAAGCTGGAGTTCTCCAGCTTCTATGCACAGAAAGACCTGTTCCACCCCATCTTCCAGGTGCTGGAGCAGAAGAACGACGACTATGGCAGCGACCTGCGCTGGACGCAGCGCGCGCCCTTCGGTCGTGATGCAGACCGCCTTGTGGTCGGTGGCCGCCTTCACTTTGGCGACACGCGCGACGACCGCTTTGCGAATGTCGGCGGCCAGCCCGGTGCGCGCACCGACCAGAGCGACCAGCGTGCGGAAAACACCACGCTCCATGGTGAATATACCGTCGGCCTGAGTGATGCCTGGGCCGTGGTCGGTGGCGTGCAGCAGGTATCGTCGCTGCGCCGTTTTGACGACCGCTGCCATGCCGGCACCACGCCGGCATGTGGCGGGGCCAATGCCAGTTTCAGCAAGCGTTTTGACGAGACGCTGACCCGTCTTGGCGTGATTGCCACGCTGGACAGCGGCGTGCAGTTCTTTGCCAATGTCAGCGACCTGTACGAGCCGCCCAGCTTTGGCGAGATCAGCGGTGCCAACGTGACCCAGCTCGACGCGCAGGAAGGCCGCTCCGTGGAAATCGGCAGCCGCGGCCGCCTGCCCGAATGGCTGGCGCTGGCGTGGCTGCATCTGGAGTGGGATGTCGCGCTGTATCAGGCCCGCCTCGACAACGAGCTGCTGGCCATACAGACCGCACCCAATACATTTTCCACGCTGAATGCCGACCGTACCGTGCACCGCGGCATCGAGGCCGCGCTGTCGCTGCGCCCGCTGCCGGCCGTTGAGCTGCGCCTCAACTACCTGCACAACGATTTCCGTTTTGATGGCGATGCCGTCTACGGTGACAACCGCATTGCCGGCGTGCCCGAACGCGTGCTGAATGGCGAGCTGCTCTGGCGCAGCGATGCACACCGGTTTTATGCCGGCCCGACCCTGCAGGCGGCTTCTGCGTCATGGGTGGATCATGTCAACAAGGTGCAGGCGCCCGGCTATGCCGTCTATGGCCTGAAGTTCGGCCAGCAGCTCAATGCCGCTTTCAGCTGGTTTCTGGAAGGGCGCAACCTGACCGACAAGGTGTATGCCGCGACGCATGGCGTGGTGGGCGATGCCACCACGCCGGCCAACCAGCGTGTGTTCAATCCGGGCGATGGCCGTGCGGTGTACGCCGGCATCACCTGGACGCCGTGAACGGAAGGTGTTTCCGAGCGCGCCGGCCCTGTGCCGGCGTTGCCGTTTCTGATTTTCTGAATTTGTGAGTACTGATCCCATGCTGCCCATGCTCTCCCGTCTGGTGTTGCGCTATCACCGCCTGATCGGCCTCGTGGCCGTGCTGCCGGTGCTGCTCTGGGGGCTTTCCGGGTTGTCGCATCCAATACTGACGCGGCTGCAACCGCAGCCCGCCGCCATGACGCCACCGCCTTCGCTGCTGGCGGCCGTGCCGGTGGCCCTGCGTGCCGGCCTGCCGTCGCTGTCCGCGTTGCTTGAGGGGCAGGGCGTGACGCAGGTCGAGAGTGCGCGCCTCATGCAGTGGAAGGGCCGGCCGGTGTGGCAGCTGACCTTGCCGGCAGTGGCGGAGCGCCGCTATGTCGATGCACAAAGCGGCGCCGTGCTGGACGGTCTGGACCGCGAGCTGGCCGTCATGCTGGCGCGCCACTACACCGGCGAAGCCACGCGCGAGATCGCCAGCGTCACGCTGGTCAGCGAATTCAGTGACGACTACCTCTACGTGAACCGCCTGCTGCCGGTGTGGCGTGTCGAGTTTGCCGGTGGCGATCGCCTGCGTGCCTTTGTCGAGACCTCGCCGCTGCGCCTGGCGACGCTGGACAACACGCTGAAAAGCCGTTTCGGCATGGTCTTCCGCAACCTGCATTCCTGGATGTTCATCGGCAACGAGGCCTTGCGCGATGCACTGATGACGGTGTTCCTGCTGGCCGCCTTCGGTTCGGCACTGGGCGGGCTCTGGCTGTATGGCCATTTCCTGCGCCGGGCGGCGGTGGGTGAGCGGGCACGGCCGGCGCGGCGCTGGCACCGTCGCATCGGCGTCGTGGCGGCAGTCGGTGCACTGATGTTCAGCGGCAGCGCCATGCTGCACCTGTGGCTGCTCGACAAGTCGCGACACGAGGCCGCGCCCTGGCCGCGCCGTGGCGAGGCCTTGCCGGCGGCGGCGCTGACGCTGGCCCCGGCGCAGTTGCCGATGGCCGAGGGCGAGTCCCTGCAGTTGCTGGCGGTGGACGGCGCACCGGTGTGGCGGCTTTCACCGCCGGCGCGCGCCATGGTGGGCAAGACGGCGCATGGTGGCCA
>DAIRDY010000307.1:0-2754 GCA_036795935.1 Moraxellaceae bacterium
GGGCTCAGGCCTGCTGCAGCAGCGAGATGTCGGCCACCTGCAGGAACAGTGCGCGCAGGCGGGCGAGCAGCGCCAGGCGGTTGGCCTTCACGGCCGCATCATCGGCCATCACCATGACGTCGGTGAAGAAGGCATCGACCTGCGGACGCAGTGCCGCCAGCTTGTTGAGCGCGCTTTCGTATTCGCGCTGCTCGAACAGCGGCGCGAGTTCCGCCTCCAGTGCTGCCACCGCCGCCGCCAGCGCCTGCTCGGCAGGCTCGCTGAGCAGTGCGGCATTTACCGCGGCACCGGCCGGCACGCTTTCCTTGGCCAGGATGTTGGCCACGCGCTTGTTGCCGGCGGCCAGCGCCTCGGCTTCCGGCAGCGCGGCAAACGCGGCCACGGCCTGCACGCGGCGGTCAAAGTCGAAGGGCTGCGTCGGCTTCTGCGCCTGCACGGCCAGAATCACTTCCGGCCGGATGCCGCGCTCTTCGTACATGGCGCGGTAGCGGCCCAGCAGGAACTCGAACACGTCGCTGGCGGTGTTCGCATTCGCCAGCTTCTCGCCGTACAGCTTCACCGCGCCGTTGACCAGCGCCTGTACGTCCAGTACCAGCTGCTTCTCGATGATGATGCGCAAGAGACCGATGGCCGAGCGGCGCAGGGCGAACGGGTCTTTCGAGCCGGTCGGCGGCTGGTTGATGCCGAAGATGCCGACCAGCGTGTCGATCTTGTCGGCAATCGACACCGCCGCGCCGATCAGGCCTGCCGGCAGCGCATCGCCGGCGAAGCGCGGCTGGTATTGCTCGTCGAGTGCGCGCGCGACATCGGCATGCTCGCCGTCATGGGTGGCGTAGTAGTAGCCGGCAATGCCCTGCAGCTCGGGGAATTCGCCGACCATTTCGGTGGCGAGGTCGCACTTCGACAGCAGGCCGGCGCGCTCGCCGAGCGCACGGTCGGCACCGACGGCGGCGGCAATGCTGCCCGCCAGCTTCGACACGCGCTCGGCCTTCTCGTACACGGTGCCGAGCTGGGCCTGGAAGACCACGGACTTCAGGCGCTCGTTGCGCGTCTCGAGACGGCTCTTCTTGTCCTGGTTGAAGAAGAACTCGGCATCGGTCAGGCGCGGACGCACCACCTTCTCGTTGCCGGCGACGATGTATTCCGGATGCGCGCTTTCAATGTTGGCCACGGTGATGAAGCGCGGCAGCAGCTTGCCTTTGGCATCAAGCAGGCAGAAATACTTCTGGTTGTCCTGCATGGTGGAGATCAGCGCTTCCTGAGGCACCGCGAGGAAGCGTTCCTCGAAGGAGCAGACCAGCGGCACCGGCCATTCCACCAGCGCGGTCACTTCGTCGAGCAGCGCTTCGGGGATGATGGCGCGGCCGTTCTCCTGCGCGGCCAGCGCTTCCACGCGCGCCTTGATGGCGGCGCGGCGCTCGGCGAAATCGGCCTGCACCCAGGCGGCACGCAGGTCTTCGGCATAGGTGGCGGGTGCGGAAATGCGCACGGCCTGCGGCGCGTGGAAGCGGTGGCCGCGCGATTCGCGGCCGGCTCTCTGCGCGAGGATTTCGCAGTCCACCACGTCATCACCCAGCAGCATCACCAGCCACTGCGTCGGGCGCACGAACTCCACACGCGAGGCACCCCAGCGCATGCGCTTGGGGATGGGCAGGTCGTTCAACGCCTGCGCAACAATGCCGGGCAGCAGCGCCACCGCGGCCTCGCCCTTCTGCTCTTTTACATAGCGCAGCTTCTCGCCGCTTCTGTCGATGTCGGCAATGTCGACGCCGTTCTTGCGGGCGAAACCGAGCGCGGCCTGCGTCGGGTTGCCGGCGGCATCGAAGGCGGCCTTCACCGGCGGACCGTCGACGGCAATCGTGCGGTCCGGCTGCTGCGTGGCGAGTGCACCCACGCATACGGCGAGGCGACGCGGCGCGGCAAACAGCTGCACCGCGCCATGGGCGAGGCCGGCGGCCTTGAGGCCGGCGACAATGCCGTCGCGGAAACTTTCCGCCAGCGTCTTCAGCGCTTTCGGTGGCAGTTCTTCGGTGCCGAGTTCAACCAGGAAATCTTTGTTCATCTTTTTTTAACCTGTCGTTCCCGCGAAGGCGGGAACCTAGTGTCTTTTCTGATGCCATTTGACGGCGCTGGGTCCCCGCCGGCGCGGGGACGACAAAATCAGGTGGCGTTGTTTTCCTGCGCCAGCTTTGCCAGCACCTCGTCACGCAGCGCGGCCGGCGCCATCGGGAACTTCAGGCGTGCGCGGGCCGCGAGATAGCTCTGCGCGATGTTTCGCGCCAGCGTGCGCACGCGCAGGATGTAGCGCTGGCGCTCGGTGACCGAGATCGCGCGGCGCGCATCCAGCAAATTAAAGGTGTGCGAGGCCTTCACCACCATTTCATAGGCCGGCAGCGGCAGTTGCGCAGCCATCAGGCGGTTGGATTCGCTTTCGTAGAAATCGAAGAGCTCGAACAGCCTGGGCACGTTGGCGTGTTCGAAGTTGAAGGTGGACTGCTCCACTTCGTTCTGGTGGAACACGTCGCCATAGGTGACGGGGCGCGTGTTGCCGTCGGCATCGGGTACGCCTTGCGACCAGATGAGGTCGTAGACCGAATCCACGCCCTGCAGGTACATGCACAGGCGCTCGAGGCCGTAGGTGATCTCGCCGGTGACCGGATAGCACTCGACGCCGCCGACCTGCTGGAAATAGGTGAACTGCGTGACTTCCATGCCGTTCAGCCAGACTTCCCAGCCCAGGCCCCAGGCGCCCAG
>DAIRDY010000308.1:0-2739 GCA_036795935.1 Moraxellaceae bacterium
GCGGGGCGGCGGGCATTCAGCGGGGCGATGGTAACCGCATCCGGTCCCGGCACTGTATCGCGGTTCGGTCGGGGCCGGGCCAAAGGCCGCTGGCCCGGGCAGGCGGCCGGTCACCCGCCGGGCGGGGTGTCCGTTGACGGCGCAGGGCTAAATCATAAGAATGCGAATCGTTCTCGTTCACAGGATGCTTCCCCATGCGACTCTCCGAGCTCCCCCGTCATACCGATGCTGTGGTCGAGGGGGTTGATGCCGTCCCGGCCGATGATGCCGTGGCTCGTCGCCTGAGCGAGCTCGGCTTCGTGCCCGGCGAACCCGTGCGCCTGCTGGCTTCGGCCCCGTTCGGTGGCGATCCGTTGCTGGTACAGGTGGGCTTTACCCGTTTTGCGCTGCGCCGTGCCGAGGCCGCGCGCGTGCGCGTGACCCCGCCCCGGATGCCGGCATGAGTGCGCCGGCCAGCATTGCCCTTGTCGGCAACCCGAATTGCGGCAAGACCGCGCTGTTCAACCGTCTGACCGGTGCCCGCCAGAAGGTGGCCAACTATGCCGGGGTCACTGTCGAGCGCAAGGAGGGGCGTCTGCGGCTAGCTTCCGGTCGCGAGCTGTCCGTGCTGGACCTGCCCGGCGCCTACAGCCTGGCGGCGGCGAGTCCGGACGAGGCGGTGACCCGCGCCGTGATCTGCGGCGAGCAGGCGGGCGAGCGTGCGCCCGACCTGCTGGTGTGCGTGGCCGATGCCACCAACCTGCGCCTGCACCTGCGCTTTGTGCTGGAGCTGCGCCGGCTGGGCCGGCCCATGCTGCTGGTGCTGAACCTGATGGACGATGCGCGCCGTCGCGGCATCGCTATCGACGTGCCGGCGCTGTCGGCCGCACTCGGCGTGCCGGTGGTGGAAACCGTGGCCGTGCGGCGTGACGGTGCGGCGGCATTGCTGGCGGCGCTTGACAGCGAGTGGCCGGCGGCACCGGCACCTGTCAATACCGGCGATGACGGTGATCTGCATGCCGGTGTGTGCGCACTGCTCGCGCGATGCGTGACCATGCCGCGAGCCACTGACGCGCGTGACGACGCACTGGATCGTGTGCTGCTGCATCCGGTGGCCGGCGTGCTCATTCTCGCTGCGCTGATGTTCCTGATTTTTCAGGCGGTGTTCGCCTGGGCCGAGCCGTTCATGGGCCTGATCGAGGGCGGCGTCAGCCTGCTCGGCGGGGTGGCGACGGCAACGCTCGCTGATGGCCCGCTGAAAAGCCTGCTGGTCGATGGCGTGTTTGCCGGCGTTGGCGGCGTGCTGGTGTTCCTGCCGCAAATCCTGATCCTGTTCTTTTTCATTCTCGTGCTGGAAGAGTCCGGCTATCTGCCACGCGCCGCCTTCCTGCTTGATGCGCCGATGTTTCGCGCCGGCCTCACCGGCCGCGCCTTCATTCCGCTGCTGTCGAGCTTTGCCTGTGCCATTCCCGGCATCATGGCGGCGCGCAGCATCAGCGACCCGCGCGATCGTCTGGCCACCATCATGGTGGCACCGCTGATGACCTGCTCGGCACGCCTGCCGGTGTATACGCTGCTGATTGCCGCCTTCATTCCGGCCAGCAGTGTCGGCGGCCTGTTCAGCCTGCAGGGGCTGGTGCTGTTCCTGCTGTATTTCGGCGGCATAGCCGCCGCACTGGCGGTGGCCACGGTGATGAAACTGTTCCGCCGCGACCAGAGCGATCATGCGCTCTTGCTGGAGTTGCCGAGCTATCGCCTGCCGGACTGGCGCAGCGTGTTTATCGGTCTCTTGGAGCGCGGCGCGATTTTCGTAAAGCGCGTCGGCGGCATCATTCTCGCGCTCACCATCTTGCTCTGGTTTCTGTCCAGTTATCCCTTGCCGCCGGAGGGCGCCACCGGCGCGGCCATCGACTACAGCTTTGCCGGCCGCATCGGCCGTGCCATGGAAGTGGTGTTCGCGCCCATCGGCTTCAGCTGGCAGATATGCATCGCACTGGTGCCCGGCATGGCAGCGCGCGAGGTTGCAGTGGCGGCGCTGGGCACGGTGTATGCGCTTTCCGGCAATGAAGACATGGTGGCCGAGCAGTTGGGCGCGCTGATTGCAGTGCAGTGGTCACTGCCGACGGCGCTGTCCTTGCTGGTGTGGTTCATCTTTGCGCCGCAGTGCCTGTCGACGCTGGCGACGGTGCGTCGTGAAACCGGCTCCTGGCGCACGGTGGGGCTGATGACCGCCTACCTGTTTGCACTGGCCTATGCGGTGTCGTTCATCACTTACCGGTTGGCGCTGTGGCTGCTGTAGCCGGCGGCCACTGACGGGGAGGCGCTGATGGAAACGCTGTTGCTGGGGCTGGTGTTGCTGTGGAGCCTGTACACCGCTTTCGCAAAACTCGCGCCGCGCTCCTTTGCGGCGCTGGCTGAGCGCATGACGCGCTGGTGCGGGGTGGATCGCCCCCTCAGCTCTGACGGGAGGGCCGGGCGCCAGCCGAATGCATGTGGCCAGTGTTCGGCCTGCGAGGGGCCGGGCTGCAGGCCTTCCCCCGCCGCCCGCATCCCGCTGCGCAGGCTCTAGCCCCGCCCGGTCGCTGCATGACCGGAGGCTCACCACCGTCTTTCTACAGCATCCCGGTCACCGGCGCGGCCTGTCCTTGCCATGGCTGACGTTTGCCGGGCGCTGGCTGTCTTGCCGATGCCCGATGCCCGCTGCCGGCGAGCGGCAGCCGTGCCTGCGGTGCTTGACGGGCTTGGCGCCATGATTAAAAT
>DAIRDY010000309.1:0-2735 GCA_036795935.1 Moraxellaceae bacterium
CGGGCAGGACCGCAAGAGCGGCTCCTGGAAGCACGACGGCCGGCCGACCGAGGCCCTGCGCCTGCGCAGCAACGTCAACTATGTCTCCGACAACGCCTACTTCACCGACCTGGGCACCGACCTCAACCTGAGCAACGCCACCCACCAGGAGCGCACCGGCGAAGCCTTCTACCGCCATGCCGACTGGTTGCTGACCGGCCGCGTGCAGGGCTACCAGACCATCGACCCGCTGATCACGGACATCGAAAAGCCCTACACCCGGCTGCCGCAGTTGCTGCTGGGCTATGCGCCGCCTGTGGCGCGTGGCTGGGAGCCCGGCCTCACCACCGAGCTCACCTGGTTCCAGCGCCGCGTCGACGACGGCTCCGGCCCCGAGATCAACGGCGCCCGCTTCCGCGTCGAGCCGGCACTGGCCTGGCGCATGGAGGAAAGCTGGGGCCACTTCGTGCCGCGCCTGCGCCTGTCGCACCTGTCCTACCAGCTCGAAGGCGACGGCGTCAGCGGCGATGCGCAGCGCCATGTGACGGTGCCTGGCGCCAGCCTCGATACCGGCCTCGTCTTCGAGCGCGCCCAGTCCGGCCTGCTGCAGACGCTGGAGCCGCGCGCGTTCTACCTGTATGCACCCTATCGCGACCAGGGTGACCTGCCGAACTTCGACACCGCCAACACCACCTTCTCCTATGCCCAGCTGTTCCGCGACAGCCGCTTCTCCGGCGGCGACCGCCTGGACGATGCCAACCAGCTGTCGCTGGGCCTGACCTCGCGCCTGATCGATGCCGACTCGGGCGAGGAAGTGATCCGCGGCTCCATCGGCCAGATCCAGTATTTCCGCGACCGCCGCGTGCGCCTCGATGCCGCGGCGCCGGTGGCCAGCGACAGTTCCTCCGGCCTCGCCGCCGAGCTGGCCGCGCCCATCGGCCGCGGCTGGAGCGGCGCCGCCGAGGCCCTGTGGACCGCCGACCTCGAGTACACCAGCCAGTACAGCGTCAGCCTGAACTACCTGCCGCCCTCGCGCGACCGCCTTGCCAACCTGGCCTACCGCTTCCGCCGCGACGACCCCAGCATCGGCCAGAAGCCGGTGCGCCAGGGCAGCCTGTCCTTCGTGCAACCGGTGGGCACGCACTGGCAGTTGCTCGGCCTCTGGCAGTACGACTTTCGTAATTACGAATCGCAGGATGCACTGCTCGGCGTACAGTACGAGTCCTGCTGCTGGACCGTGCGCCTGTTCGACCGCTATTTCCTGTCCGACCCGGACGACCTGAGTGCCGGCGCCCAGCGCCAGCGCAATGCCTTTTTCATCGAGATCGAGCTGAAAGGACTGGCCGGCTTCGGCAGCAGCATCAACAGCCTGCTCGGCAACAATGTCTTCGGCTACAACCAGCTGCTCGGCCGCGACGCGCCCTGAGCCCTGTTCTGAGGTAACCCGCCCCATGCGCCTGCTTTCCCTGCTGCTGCTCCTGCCGGCCCTGGCCTGCGCTGCTGTCACCCCGCTCGACCGCATTGCGGTGGTGGTGGATGACCGCGTCATCCTCGACAGCGAGATCGACCAGCGCATCGCCGACGTGCGCTTCCAGTTTGCCAAGCGCCGCAATCCGCTGCCGGCGGACGACGTGCTGCGCCGGCAGGTCACCGAGCAGCTGGTGCTGGAATCGCTGCAGCTGGCGCTGGCCGAGCGGGCCGGCATCCGCATCGAGGACAGCGCCCTCAACAACGCCCTGGCCGACATCGCCCGCGAGAGCGGCATGACACTGCCGCAGTTCCAGCAGCAGCTCGATGCCACGCCGGGCAGCAGTTATGCCGACGTGCGCGAACAGGTGAAGCGCGAAATGATCATCAACCGCCTGCGCCAGCGCCGCATGCAGGATCGCATCCGCATCACCGACCAGGACGTGCAGAACTTCCTGCGCTCACCGGCCGGCCGCGCCGAGGTCGCCACCGAATACCGGCTCGGCCACATCCTGGTGGCGGTGGCCGACAGCGCCACGCCGCAGGACATCGCTGCCGCCGAGGCCACCATGAAGAAAGTGCAGGCCGAGCTCGCCGCCGGCCGCGATTTCGCGCAGGTGGCCGCCACCTATTCCGCTGCCGAGACCGCACTCAAGGGCGGCGACCTCGGCTGGCGCAAGGCGGCGCAACTGCCGACACTGTTTGCCGATGCCGTGGAGACGCTGGAAAAAGGCCAGACGGCAGGCCCGCTGCGCACGCCCGGCGGCTTCCACCTGATCCGCCTCAACGACCGGCGCGGCGCCGACCAGGTGCGCATCCGCCAGCGCCAGACCCGGCACATCCTGGTCAAGCCCACGGAAATCCTGAGTGCCGAGGAAGCGCGCCAGAAGCTCGAGGACATCCGCGCCCGCATCGCCGCCGGCGCCAGCTTTGCCGACGAGGCACGCATCCACTCCGACGATCCCGGCTCGGCACGCCAGGGCGGCGACCTCGGCTGGGTGCCCGCCGGCGAGATGGTTCCCGAGTTCGACCGCGTGATGCAGGGCATTGCCCTGAACACCCTGTCGCCGGTGTTCCAGAGCAACTACGGCTGGCACATCCTCGAAGTGACCGGCGAGCGCGACCAGGACGTGAGCGAGCAAGTGCGTGCCAACATCGCGCGCCAGGCGCTCTACACCCGTCAGTACGACGAGGAGCTGGCGAGCTGGCTGCGCGAGCTGCGCGCCGAGGCCTTTGTCGAAATCCGCGACAAGAAATGAGTCTTGCACGCATTAAAAAGCCGCGCATCT
>DAIRDY010000310.1:0-2716 GCA_036795935.1 Moraxellaceae bacterium
AGGGGGCGGCCGTACGCCTGCGCTACCGGCGCCCGGATGCCGAGGCCGTGTTGCGTCTCGGGGATGGCTGGAAAGTGGTGCCTTCGGAGGAGCTGTTGAAGCGCCTGCGCCAGCACTACGGCAGCACTGCCGTCGAGGTGCTGTATTAGTCCGTTGTGTCCGGTGCCTGCGGCCGCATTGTGCGTCCGGGTTGTCGCCGGTCGAAACAAATTGCAGCAAATGACGGCGGACCCGCGGGTCGCGGCTGTCCGGCGCCGTAGGTACACTACGGCCCATCCTGCGGCCCCAGCCGGCCGCCCGTGTACGGGAAGCACAGCATGAATCCGAACTACCTGGACTTCGAACAACCGATTGCCGAGCTGGAGGCCAAGATTGAGGGCCTGCGCCTCGTCGGTTCCGGCACCGGTCTCAACATCAACGAAGAAATCGCGCGTCTTCAGGACAAGAACCTGAAGCTGACTGAAGAAATCTTCAGCAAGCTTTCGGCCTGGCAGGTCTCGCAGCTGTCGCGCCACCCCAAGCGTCCCTACCTGCTCGATTACGTCGAGCGCATCTTCACCGACTTTGACGAGCTGCATGGCGACCGCGTGTTCGGTGATGACGCAGCCATTGTCGGTGGCACGGCGCGCCTGCAGGGCGAGCCGGTGATGGTCATCGGCCACCAGAAAGGGCGCGACGTGAAGGAAAAGGTGCGCCGCAATTTCGGCATGCCCAAGCCCGAAGGCTATCGCAAGGCGCTGCGCCTGATGGAAATGGCGGAGCGCTACCAGCTGCCCATCCTCACCTTCATCGACACCCCCGGTGCCTATCCCGGCATCGATGCCGAGGAGCGAGGCCAGAGCGAGGCCATTGCGCGCAACCTGGCCGTGATGTCCCGCCTCAAGACGCCGATTGTTTCCACGGTGATCGGCGAGGGCGGTTCCGGCGGTGCGCTGGCCATCGGTGTCTGCGATGCGCTGCTGATGCTGCAGTACAGCACCTACTCGGTGATCTCGCCGGAAGGCTGCGCCTCCATTCTCTGGAAAACCTCCGAGAAGGCGCCGGAGGCGGCCGAGGCCATGGGGCTGACGGCCGAGCGCCTGAAAGAACTCGGCTTTGTCGACGAACTCGTGCGCGAGCCTCTGGGCGGGGCACATCGCGACATGGATGCCATGGCCGACAGCGTGCGCAAGGCGCTGATCCGCCAGCTCAAGAAGCTGCGCAGCATGGATGCGCCGGCGCTGCTGTCGCGGCGTTATGAGCGGTTGATGAGTTATGGCGTGCGTTGAGCGCGTCGCTGTAAAACGCCGGCCCCCTGCCGGCGTTTTTGTTTGTGTGCTGTCCTCATGAGCTTGCCAGCCGACATCCTGCAGCCTTTTCTCGCGACCTCTGCCGCCGGGGGCGTGGTCGTGCGCCGTCTGGTGCTCGGCTTTTCCGGCGGCCTCGACTCCACCGTGCTGCTGCATCTGCTGCGGGAGCCGGCCGCTCGCCACGACCTGCCCCTGCAGGTGGTGCATGTGCACCACGGCCTGCAGCCAGCGGCAGAGGACTGGGTGTGCCATGCCGAGGCCCTGTGTACGGAGTGGCAGCTGCCACTCACGGTTTGCCGCGTGCAGGTGCCGGTGCAGGCCAGTGTCGAGGCGGCCGCACGGCAGGCCCGGCATGCGGCGCTTGCCGGCGTCATGCAGGCGGGGGACGTGCTGCTGCTGGCGCAGCATGGCAGTGACCAGGCAGAGACGGTGTTGTTCCGGCTGTTGCGTGGCAGCGGTGTCAGTGGCCTGGGGGCCATGCATGCAGTCGCGCAACTGCCGGGCACGCGTTTCCCGCTGTGGCGGCCCTTGCTGGGTGCGTCGCGGGCGGCGTTGCTGGCCCATGCGCAGGTGCATGACCTCCGCTGGGTGGAGGATGCGTCGAATGCCGACACCCGTTTCGCCCGCAATTTCTTGCGCCACGACATCCTGCCGCGGCTGGCCGTGCACTGGCCCGCTGTCGAGCAGACGTTGATGGCCACGGCGCGGCGCATGCAGGAGGCCGATGCGCTGCTGAACGAATTGGCGGCAGAGCTGCTGGCACAAGCCGACGACAAGGGGCGCCTGCGTTGTGACGTGCTGTGCGGACTGGCGCCGGCACGGCAGCGTCTCGTATTGCGGCACTGGCTCATGGTGCAAGGCTTCGCCGGCCCCGACGAGGCCATGCTGCAACGCATGCTGGACGAGGTGGTGATGGCACGCGTGGATGCGATGCCGGTGCTGCGCTGGTCCGGTGCCGAGCTGCGACGTTACCGGCAGTGGCTGTACCTGCTGCCGCCGCAGCAGGCGGTCCCGCCAGACTGGCGCTGTGTCTGGACGGGTGAGCAAGCGCTGCGCTTGCCGGACGGACGCGTGCTGCTTGCCAGTGCGACACCCGCAACACCGTATGTGTTGCGCTATCGTGCCGGTGGCGAAGTGCTGCGCCGGCCGGGCAGGACGCCGGCCGACCTCAAGAATGTGTTGCAGGCGGCCGGCATTCCGCCCTGGGAGCGTGCCGTATTGCCGCTGCTCTTCCGCGAGGATGAATTGCGCGCCGTGGCCGGCGTGCCCGGCCATGACGAGGATGACGGCATCCGTTTCAGCCTGCAGCCTGCCGCCCAGGGCTGACGCGAGGGCTGCAAAGAAAACGCCGCGCATTGCGCGGCGTTTTCTTTTACGGGCTGAGCCTCAGAGCTTGCGCATCACCAGCGTCGCGTTGGTGCCACCGA
>DAIRDY010000311.1:0-2708 GCA_036795935.1 Moraxellaceae bacterium
AGCGCAATCCGCGCCTGCCCAACGTGCCCACCATCACCGAAGCCGGCGTGCCGGGCATCAACCTGGTGTCCTTCGGCGGCCTGTCGGTGCCCGCCGGCACGCCCGCGCCCATCGTGGCGCGCATCGGCAGCGCGCTGAACGCGGCCCTGGCCGATCCCAAGGTGCGCGCCAAGCTCGAGGCCAACGGCTCCATCGTCGCCCCCAGCACGCCACAGGAGTACGCCGAGAACCTGAAGGCGGAAATCGGCAACACCGAGGGCATGATGAAGGCGGCCAGGATCGAGGCGCAGTAAGCGGCATGGGCGACGAGCCGCTGCTGATGGCGGACGAGCGTGCCGCGATCGGCGGCGGTCGCTGGTTCGCCGCGCTGCCGCCCGCGCTGCGGCACGACATCCTGCGCGTGCTGCGGGTGCGGCGGCATGCGGCCGGCGAACGCATCTTCGCGCAGGGCGAGGCCGCCACCGCCTGGATGGCGTGCGCCGCCGGCGCGGTGCGCGTCAGTTCGACCACGCCGGGGGGCCGCGTGCTGACGCTGACCTTCGTGCGGCCGGGGCGCTGGTTCGGCGACCCGCCGCTGGGCGCGGCCGATGTGCGCAGCCACGACGCCTGGGCCCAGGGGCCGACCACCACCGTCTCGGTCGCGCGCGGCGACCTGCTGCAGGTGCTGGAACGCCACCCTGCCTTCGCCCTGGCCCTGGTGGAACTGCAGCGCCTGCGCTTGCAGCAGGCCTTCGGCCTGGTCGAGGAGCTGGCCAGCCTGGGCCTGCGCGCCCGGCTGGCGCGGCAACTGCTGCACCTGATGCGCGGCTACGGCGAGCGCTGCCGGGGCGGCGAGGTGCGCATCGCGCTGCGCCTGCGCCAGCACCTGCTCGCCGAGTTGCTGGGCTGTTCGCGCCAGCGGGTGAACGAGCAGCTGCGCGAGCTGGCCGCGGACCAGGTGATCCGCAAGGAGAAGGGCTGGCTCGTGGTGCGCAACCCCGTGCGGCTCGCCGGTTTCGCCGCGGGGGAGTGAGCCCTCAGCGGGGCCCTGCGCGGCCTTCGCTGGCGAGCAGCGCCTTGGCGGCCTCCACGCGCAAGTGCAGCGGCGCGGCAGCGTCCTGCATCACCGACTGCAGGAAGTGGCGCGGATCGAGGCTGGACGCTTCCACTCCGGCCGCCGTTGCCGTGGCCGTTTCTCCATGGGACGCGGCGTCCCGCGCCAGCTGCTCCTCGGCACGCCGGAAGGCCTCGGCCTTCACGCTCTCCACGCGCGAGAGCAGGTCGGCCTGCGCGTCCTGCCCGGGCGGGTGGTCCAGCCAGCGTTCCTCCTCGAACAGGGTGGTCAGGTCGGGCGCGATGAAGGCGGACCAGCGCTCGGGGCCCAGCTGCAACGGCGGCAGGGTGGCGGCCGGCGCGCCGGCCTGCAGGCGGATCCGCTCCGGTGCGAGCTCGGGCAGGTAGCGCCGGCACAGCTGCTGCAGGAAGGCGAGGGCGCGGCCGGGTTCGACCGGCTGCGCCAGCGAGAACCACAGCTGGTAGCCGTCGGCGCCGGAGACCGCGATCGCCGGCGCGGGCAGGGACAGGTCGCGCTGCACGCCCGCCCAGGCGCCGGCCAGTTCCTGCCAGCCCGCCGGCCGCTCCACTTGCAGGAGCAGCGAACGGACGCGGCCGTCGCTGCCCTCGTGCACGAACAGGCGCTGCAGCTCGGATGGCAATCGGTTCGATGCGGTCATGGCGCGGGCTTCCGGTGGCGATTGTCCCAGAGCGCGCGCCTCAGCCGGCGCCCACCAGTTCGCGTGCGGCCAGCTGCACGCACTGCCGCAGCACCGCCAGCTGCGGCAGGGCGCGGGCATGGCGCCGGGTGACGATGGCGTAGGGCGGCGGGGCGATGCGCAGCGGCGACTCAAGCACCGCCAGCCGGCGGCGCCAGGCGCTGCGGCCGATCTCCGTGCGCGGCGCCACGGTGAGCAGGCCGGCCGCCGCCGCGATGCCCATCAGGTTCAGGATGCCGCGGCACTCCACCTGCGGCTGCAGCGGCGGGCGGCCGAGGTCGAAGACGGCCGTGTCCACCAGCGTGCGGATGTGCGAGCTCGCGTGCGGCAGCGCCCACGGGCCGGCCAACACGGCGTCCAGGGTGGCGCGGGGCTTGCCGTGCAGCGGATGGCCCTTGCCGGCCACCACGGCCATGGGCTCGACACCGAGCAAGTCCGCCTCCAGGTCCACCGCGCGGGCCAGCAGCGACCGGTCCGCGCTGCCCAGCAGGGCATCGAGGCGGCCGGCCGCTAGCTCGTCGACCAGCGCGTCCAGCGTGCCTTCGCGCACGTCGACCACCGTTCCGGGCAGCTGCGCGCGCAGCGCCACCAGCAACTGCGGCAGCAGGGCGCTGATCAGGTAAGGGGAGGCGCCCAGCCGCAGGCGGCCGCCGCCGGAGGCGGCCCGCAGTGCCGCATCGCGGGCCTGCGCGACCTCCTCGATCGCCACCCGGGCCCGGGCGACCACGCCGCGCGCCGCCGCCGTGAGCGTGGTGCCGCTGTGGGCGCGCACCACCAGCTGCAGCCCGAAGGCGTGCTCCAGGTCGTCCACCAGCGCCACCGCCGCCGGTTGCGCGATGCCCAGTTCCACCGCGGCGCGGCGCAGCGACCCCAGCCGCTCCAGCGCATCCAGCAGTTGCAGGTGGCGCAGGCGCAGCCGGCCCAGGCCGGGCGGCAGCAGCGGGGCAGGGACGGGCG
>DAIRDY010000312.1:0-2695 GCA_036795935.1 Moraxellaceae bacterium
ATGACAGGGCATGGCGGTGTTCCTCGGCAGTGGCGTGCGGTGTCTGCGCAGTGGTCGTGATGGCGCTACAGCGCCGGTATAGGCCGTGCGCCGCGGGTGTTGCCATTAGCCATTGGTCGAAGCGGGCGAGTGCCGGGCCGGGCGGTTTGCTGCGCTTGCGGTGATCAGGCGTTGCGGCACCGCGAGGAGGAGGGCCGGGGCCGGCGGTCTTCGACCATCGGCTAATACCGGCGTCGGTGCACGCTGCCGATACTCCGGACCATTCCGTGGAGGGAATCGTCATGAGTGAAGCCAAGGTCTATCCCGTACCCGCCGATTACGCCGCCTGCACCTCGCTGGACGCCGATGCCTATGACCGCCGCTATGCGCAGTCGCTGCAGGACCCGGCCTCGTTCTGGGCCGAGGAGGCAGCCTGCGTGCGCTGGAGCCGCCGGTTCACCGAGGTGCAGGACGTGTCGTTCCGGCGCGAGGACTTCCGCATCCGCTGGTTTGCCGATGGCGAACTCAACCTCTCCGACAACTGCCTGGACAGGCACCTGGCAACGCAGCCGGAGAAGACCGCCATCATCTGGGAAGGCGATCATCCGTCGGAGCAGCGCTACATTTCCTATCGCGAACTGCACCGCGAGGTCTGCCGCCTGGCCAATGCGCTGAAGGCCGAAGGCATACAGGCCGGTGACCGCATCACCATCTACATGCCGATGATTCCGGAAACCGCGGTGGCCATGCTGGCCTGCACGCGCATCGGCGCCGTCCACTCGGTGGTGTTCGGCGGCTTTTCACCGGATGCGCTGGCCGGCCGCATTGCCGACTGCAATTCGAGGCTGGTGATCACTGCCGACGAAGGCCTGCGTGGCGGCAAGACGATTCCGCTGAAGGCGAATGTGGATGCCGCGCTCGCGCACGAGGCCACGGCCTGCGTGGAAAAGGTGATTGTCGTGCGGCGCACCGGTGGCGCGGTGAGCTGGAAACCGCAGCGCGACCGCTGGTATCACGACGTGCTGGTGGGGCAGTCCGCGGAATGCCTGCCACTGTCGATGCCGGCCGAGGCGCCGCTGTTCATCCTTTACACCTCGGGTTCCACCGGCAAGCCCAAGGGCGTGCTGCACACCACCGGCGGTTATCTGGTCTATGTCACCAGCACGTTCCGCCATGTCTTCGACATCCGCCCTGACGATGTCTACTGGTGCACGGCCGATGTCGGCTGGGTCACCGGCCACAGCTACCTGCTCTACGGCGCGCTCAGCAACGGCGCGACCACGCTGATGTTCGAGGGTGTGCCGCAGTACCCGGACTGGTCGCGCGTGGGCCAGGTCATCGACAAGCACCAGGTCACCATCCTCTACACCGCCCCCACGGCCATTCGCGCCATGATGCGCGAAGGCGACCATCACGTGCGGTTGTCGAACCGGCGCAGCCTGCGCCTGCTCGGTTCGGTGGGCGAGCCCATCAATCCCGAGGCCTGGGAATGGTATCACCGTGTCGTCGGCGAAGGCCGCTGCCCGATTGTCGACACCTGGTGGCAGACCGAAACCGGCGGCATGCTGATTTCGCCCTTGCCCGGCGCCACGGCACTGAAGCCGGGATCGGCGACGCGGCCGCTGTTCGGCGTGCAGCCGGCGCTGGTCGATGCCGACGGCAAATTCCTCTACGGCGCCGCCGAGGGCAACCTCGTGCTCACTGCGTCATGGCCGGGGCAGATGCGCACGGTTTACGGCGACCACGCGCGTTTCATCGAGACTTATTTCTCCACCTATCCCGGCATGTATTTCACCGGCGATGGCGCGCGTCGCGACGAGGACGGCTATTACTGGATTACCGGCCGCGTCGACGACGTGCTCAACGTGTCCGGCCACCGGCTCGGTACCGCGGAAGTGGAAAGTGCACTGGTGGCGCATCCGGCCGTGGCCGAAGCGGCGGTGGTCGGCGTGCCGCATGACATCAAGGGCCAGGGCATCTATGCCTATGTCACCTTGCAGGCGGACCGCCTGCCGGACGAGAAACTGCGGCACGAACTGCGCGACTGGGTGCGCCGCGAGATCGGCCCGATTGCCACGCCCGATGTCATCCAGTGGGCGCCGGGCCTGCCCAAGACGCGTTCCGGCAAGATCATGCGCCGCATCCTGCGCAAGATTGCCGCGCACGAACTGGACGGCCTGGGTGATACCTCGACGCTGGCCGACCCGTCGGTGGTCGACAGCCTGGTCGAAGGACGGCGGCTGAGTGCCTGACATCGGCACGCGGCCGCAGCCCGGCAGCCCGCGCACGGCATTTCCGTTGCCAGCTGCTAAAGTCGCCGGCATGAACGTACTGATTGCCGACGACCATCCGCTGTTCCGCGACGCGCTGCGGCGTGCCGCGGAGTCCCTGCTGCCCGACGCTGTCGTGCAGGAGGCCGACAGCGTGGCGGCGCTGCAGGCGGCGCTGGAGCGCAATGCCGACACCGACCTGCTGCTGCTCGACCTGCACATGCCGGGTGCTTCCGGCTTTTCCAGCCTGGTCTTCGTGCGGGCGCACCATCCCTCGGTGCCGGTGATCGTGGTGTCCGGCAACGAAGAGGCCGCAGTGATGCGGCGTGCCATGGCGCATGGCGCCAGCGCCTACATTCCCAAGTCCTCGTCCACGGCGCAGATGCGCGCGGCGATACAGGCCGTGCTCGACGGCGACACCTGGCTGCCGCCGGACATTGCGCCGT
>DAIRDY010000313.1:0-2681 GCA_036795935.1 Moraxellaceae bacterium
CCTGCAACCAAGGGTTTGTCTGTACAGGTAGCCTGAACAGCACAGTGCATTCCTGCTTGCAAGGTATCTGTATATGTTCGCCGCGCAAGGGGGCTCCTACAGTGCCATCAGGATCAGAAATCTTAGCCATCGCACTACAAGGACTTCCCCCATGCAACGTGACCCCCACCTGAACAACGCCGCCCTTTTCGCCCGCCGCGAAGCTGCCATTCCGCGCGGTGTCGGCCACTCCCACCAGATTTTCATCGAGCGCGGCGAAAACGCCGAGATCTGGGACGTCGAAGGCCGGCGCTATATCGACTTCGCTGGCGGTATCGCCGTTCTCAACACCGGCCATTGCCACCCGGCCGTCATCCAGGCCGTCAAGGACCAGCTCGACCGCTTCACCCACACCTGCTTCCAGGTCCTGGCCTATGAACCCTACGTGGAACTGGCAGAGCGCCTGAACGCCAAGGCCCCGGGCCACTTCGCCAAGAAAACGCTGTTCCTGACCACCGGCGCCGAAGCCGTGGAGAACGCCGTGAAGATCGCCCGCGCCCACACCGGCCGCTCCGGCGTGATCGCCTTCACGGGCGGCTACCACGGCCGCACGATGATGACCATGGGCATGACCGGCAAGGTCGTGCCGTACAAGGCCGGCTTCGGCCCCTTCCCGGCCGAGATCTTCCATGCACGCTTCCCCAACGAACTGCACGGCGTGAGCGTGCAGGACGCCATCGACTCGCTCGAAAGCATTTTCAAGAACGACATCGAACCCAGCCGCGTGGCAGCCATCATCATCGAGCCCGTGCAGGGCGAAGGCGGCTTCAACATCGCGCCCCCCGCGCTGCTGCAGCACCTGCGCGCCGTCTGCGACCAGCATGGCATCCTGCTGATCGCCGACGAAGTGCAGACCGGCGCCGGACGCACTGGCAAGTGGTTCGCCATCGAGCACAGCGGCGTGGCCCCCGACCTCATCACCATGGCCAAGTCCATGGCCGGCGGCTTCCCGATTTCCGCCGTGGTCGGCCGCGCCGAGGTGATGGACGCCGCCGCGCCGGGCGGCCTGGGCGGCACCTATGCCGGCAGCCCGCTGGCGTGCGCCGCGGCGCTGGCCGTGCTGGACGTGTTCGAAAAGGAAAACCTGCTGCAACGCGCCGAGGACGTGGGCCTTCGCCTGGTGGGTGGCCTGCAAGCCCTGGCGCAGAAACACCGCTGCGTGGCGCAGGTGCGCGGCCTGGGCGCCATGGTGGCCATGGAGCTGTGCCAGGACGGTAACCCGCACCAGCCCGATGCCGCCCTGGCCAAGGCCCTGTCGGCCGAAGCGGCCAAGCGCGGCCTGATCCTGCTGACCTGCGGCACCTATGGCAACGTGATCCGCATCCTGGTGCCGCTAACGGCCAGCGACGCGCTGCTCGACGAAGGCCTGTCCATCATCGGCGCATCCCTGGAGGCCGCCAGCACCCCGCGCTGAGCCAGCCCCGATCCCGGCCTGCCCACCAGGCCGCTGTCAGCCCGATGCGGCCCGCGCCACATCGGGCTGCGGTCGTTCCGGTACAATTGCACCGGCCGCGTCAGCGGCTCCTGGGGGTAGGTAGAAAACCCAATGACCCAAAAATCTTCCGCCTATAGAGTCGGCCCTACCCCACGGCAAGGTTCGGACCGCACATCGAAGCAGATGCCCGGCGGACAGGCTGTACGTCACTTCTGAGGCACGCGCCATGTATCAGCGCTTTTCCACGGCCGATGTCCCGCGAAACCATGAATTCGGTTTCTGGCGGGACGTCATTGCCAATGCCTACTTCCATCTTCAGCTCAATTTCCGCGACCACCACCGGTTCAGCGGCACCCTGGAATCCTGGGATTTGGGGCTGGTTTCCCTGTCACGGCTCGATTGCAGCGCGCTGCAGTACCAGCGGTTGAACCAGCATTGCCGGGCCAGCGCGCCGCAGATACTGGTCACCGTGCCGCTGCGCAGCGAGGTCGAGTTCTCCCAGCTCGGGCGGCAGACCCGTTGCGCGCCCGGCCAGTTCATCCTGGAACACAGCGACGAGCCCTACGAATTCAGCCACGCGGCACACAACGACATGTGGGTGCTCAAGCTGCCGGACACCGCCCTCAAGGCGCGCGTGGGCAATACCAACCGCTTCTGCGCCCAGCATTTCGACACCACTTCGGGCATGGGCAAGCTCTTCAGCGACTACCTGCAACTGATCACCCGGCACTGCACCCCCCAGCAAAGCCAGGGCGCCCTCGCGCTCATGGGCATGCAGCTGATCGAGCTGCTGGGCGTCGCGCTCAAGGAAGCCCCCTCGGTGCTGCAATCCTCGCTGTCCATCGTGCGCACGGCCCACCTCGCACGCATCGAGGCCTACACCCGGCAGCAACTGGGCGATCCGCACCTCGATCCGGAAACCATCGCCACCGAGAATGGCATCTCGCTGCGCTACCTGCACGACCTGTTCAAGGACACGGGACAGACCGTGTCGCAGTGGATCCGCGACCTGCGCCTTCAATCGGCCTACGAGCAACTTTCCCTGGCTCCCACGGGCAGTTCGGTCGCGCAGATCGCCTACGCCTGCGGCTTCAATGACCAGACCCAATTCAGCCACGCCTTCAAGCGGCGCTATGGCGAAACGCCCAGCGATGTACTGAAGCGGCGCCCCGCCCAGGCGCCCCATTAGGCCTGCCCCCGGCACCCG
>DAIRDY010000314.1:0-2679 GCA_036795935.1 Moraxellaceae bacterium
TCGGGTCGGTGAACAGCAGCGCATTGCGGTTGCCCTGCTTGATGTTGTTGAAGGTGAATTCCTTCTCTTTGTAGATCGGGTAGTAGTGCGCCGAGTCGCGGATGATGGCGCGCGCCAGCACGGCCATGTCGAAGGCGGTGGTGTAGTGGTTGGGGTCGGGCAGGCCGGTGGCATTCATGAAGTGCGAGCCCTTCATGCCGAGGCGCAGCGCTTCCTTGTTCATCAGCTCGGCGAAGGCCGGCTCGTTGCCGGCCAGGTGCTCGGCCAGTGCCTTGGAGGCATCGTTGCCGGACTGGATGATGACGCCGCGCAGCATGTCGATGACCGAGGCCTGCGAATTGAGCGGCAGGTACATGCACGATTCCTTGCTGGTGCCGCGGCACCAGGCGTACTCGCTGACGAACACCGGGTCGCTTTCCTTGAGGCGGCCGGACTCCAGCGCCTGCTCGACCAGATAGCTGGTCATCATCTTGGTCAGCGAGGCCGGGGCGACGCGGGCCTGGGCGTTGTATTCGCCGAGCACCTGGCCGGAGTCGTAGTCGACCAGCAGCCAGGCCTTGTTGTTGAGCGCCGGCGGCGAGGGCACGGCGACAGCCGGGGCGGCAGACAGCGAGAGGAGGGGGGCGAGCAGCAGGGGAGTCAGTCCGGCGACGAGGCGGCGCAGCGAGGTCATGGCAGGTCCTTGGGAGGCAACAGGCCGGCCCGGAGGGGGCGGGCAAAAACGGGCGCGAGTTTAGCACCGGGCCGGCGAGCGGCCAGCGCCATCCTGTCGGGCATGCGCGAGGGTTTTGTTGGCTTTCGTAAGGCGCTCTGCAACGTCCCGGCCGGGACGCTGCGGCTCAGCCGCGGAAGGCGAGCAGGATGAACTCGGCCAGCGCCAGCGCGCCCATGAGCAGGGCCGCCGTGCGCCAGAAACCCGCCGGATCACGTTCCAGCCAGGGCCGGGCGCCGGTAGGGGCCAGTGCCGCGTTCGGGGTTTCCAGGTCGGCCATGAACTCGCCCAGTGCCTCGTAGCGCTGGCCGGCCTCGAGTGCGCAGGCCTTGCGCAGCGCGGCGTCGTACCACACCGGGACATGCGGGTTGTGGCGGCAGGCGCTGGTATAGGCCAGGCGCTGGAAGTCGGCGGGGCTGGTGGCGCGTGCATAGGCCTCGCCATAGGGATGGCGGCCGGTCAGCAACTCGTAGAGCGTGACGGCCAGCGCGAACTGGTCGGCGCGTGCATCGCGCGGCAGGTTGAGTGCGTATTCCGGCGCTGCATATTCGGCGGCACCCGGGCGGTCGCGCGGGGCTTCGTCGCCGAGGCCGGCGACATGCGCCGAGCCCAGGTCGATGATTTTCAGGCGGCCGTCGCGGCAGAGGAAAAGATTGTCCGGCTTGATGTCCTGGTGCAGCGTCTCGCGCCGGTGCAGCGCGCGCAGGCCTTTCACCGCCTGCGCGGCAAAGCCGGTGACGGTCTGCACCGGCGGCCGCGGATTTTTTGCGGCCCAGGCCGCCAGCGTTTCGCCGTCCAGCCATTCCTGCAGCAGGTACAGGCACTGGCGCTGCCGCGGCGCCGGCCAGCCTTTCACCACATGCGCGTGGTCGAGGCGCTGGCCGATCCAGTCTTCCAGGGCAAAGCGTGCAAGGTGGTCGGCATCGCCCTCGAAATGGCGCGACGGCATTTTCAGCACCATGGTGCGTCGCGACACCGTGTCTTCGACGCGATACAGCTGGCTGCGCGGGCTGGCATGCAGCTCGGCCTCGATGCGCAGGCCGTCGAGAATCTGGCCGGCCTCCAGCTCCGGCGGCAGCGGCAGCTGCGCCGCCTGCAGCCGGCTGTCCTCGGCAGCGGCTGGCGCCAGGGCATCGACGATCAGCAGCTGGCAGGACAGGTTGTCATCGCTGCCGGCGGCAAACGCCGCATCGAGAATCGCGTGGCAGCAGGCCTCCGGATCCTGCTCGGCCGTGGCCAGCAGCTTTTTCAGCGGCGCGCGCGGCAGGAACTCGTGCACGCCGTCCGAACTCAGGAAAAAGATGTCGCCGGCCAGCACGTCGACCATGCGGTAGTCCAGCTCCACCTGCCAGTCCATGCCGAGCGCACGCGTGAGGTAGGTTTTCTCGGCGCCGACACGGGTGGCGTGGTCCAGCGTCAGCGGCTCCAGCGACCAGCCGCTGCCTTCGCGGCGCAGGCGCTGGATGCGGGTGTCGCCGGCATGGAACAGGTGCGCGGTCTGTGCGCGCAGCACGAGCGCGGAAAACGTGGTGAGAAAGCCCTGGTGGGCCTGCGTGTACTGCTGGCCCTGGCCGTAGAGCCAGCGGTTGAGTGCGGCCAGCACGCGAAAGCCGGAGGTTTTCACGCTCCAGCTGTCGGGGGTGGCGTAGTAGTCGGCGAGAAAACCCTGCACCGAGACTTCGGCGGCACGGCGGCCCTCGCCGCTGCCGCTGACGCCGTCGGCAATGGCGAGGGCAATGCCCTTGCCCTGCACGGCGTGTGCTTCGGGCAGGCGGATGCCGAGTGCATCCTCATTTTCGGGCTTGCGGCCGGCGCGGCTGGCCTGGGCGGCGCGTACCTGCAGGGCGGGGGAGCTGAGGGCCATGTTCATGCGGTGCGTTCTCGCTGTGGTACGCGGTGTTCGGGTGATGACTTCAGTGGTGCTTATGTCCGTCCCCCTCTCCCACGAGGGGAGAGGGGGCTGCTGC
>DAIRDY010000315.1:0-2672 GCA_036795935.1 Moraxellaceae bacterium
ACCTGCACCATGAAGCGGATCTCCTCGGGCGTGATCACGTAGGGCGGAATGAAATACACCACGTTGCCAATCGGGCGCAGCAGCACGCCGTTCGCCAGCGCATGTTCGAAAATGGCGAGGCCGCGGCGCTCGCGCCAGTCGAAGGGGGTGCGTGTGGCCTTGTCCTGCACCAGTTCGACGGCGGCAATCATGCCGGTCTGGCGCACTTCCAGCACGTTCGGATGCGCAGTGAGCGGCGCGAGCGCCTCGGCCATCACGGCGGCGAGTTCCCGGTTGCGTGCCAGTACGTCGTCGCTCTCGAAAATGTCCAGCGAGGCGAGGGCGGCGCTGGCGGCCAGGGCATTGCCGGTATAGCTGTGCGAATGCAGGAAGCCGCGCAGCGAGGCGTAGTCATCGTAGAAGGCGTCGTAGACAGTGTCGGTGGTCATCACGACCGACATCGGCAGATAGCCCGCCGTCAGCCCCTTCGACAGACAGAGGAAGTCCGGCGTGATGCCGGCCTGCTCGCAGGCGAACAGCGTGCCGGTGCGACCGAAGCCGACGGCAATCTCGTCGGCAATCAGGTGCACGCCGTAACGGTCGCAGGCCTCGCGCAGCAGCGTGAGATAGACCGGGTGATACATTTTCATGCCGGCAGCACCCTGTACCAGTGGCTCGACGATGACAGCGCAGACCTCGTGGTGATGTGTCGCCAGCAGCGCTTCCATGTCGGCAAAGCGGCGGCGTGCATAGGCTTCCGTGCTTTCACCGGCCTCGCGTTGCGAGGCCTCGGGCGAGGGCGCACGCAGATGCTCTTTCAGCAGTGGCGCATAGGTGGCCGAGAACAGCGGAATGTCGGTGACGGCGAGTGAGCCCAGGGTTTCGCCGTGATAGCCGCCTTCCAGACAGATGAAGCGGGTTTTTTCAGGCCGGCCCACGTTGCGCCAGAAATGCAGGCTCATTTTGAGCGCGATTTCGGTGGCGGCGGAGCCGTTGTCGGCATAGAAGCAGCGCGTCAGGCCGGGCGGGGCCAGCGCCACCAGACGTTCGGATAGCGTGACAATGGGTTCGTGCGTAAAGCCGGCGAGGATTACATGCTCGAGCCGGTCGAGCTGCGCCTTGATTGCCGCATTGATGCGCGGATTGGCATGGCCGAACAGGTTGACCCACCAGGAGCTCACCGCATCGAGATAGCGGCGGCCGTCGAAATCCTCCAGCCACACGCCGTCGCCGCGTGCCACCGGCACGATGGGCAGGCGCTCGTGGTCCTGCATCTGCGTGCAGGGATGCCAGACATGGCGCAGGTCGCGCCGGGCAAGGTCGTCGTTTCGGCTCATGGCAGGGGTCGCAGCGGAATCAGCGCCTGATGGTAGGGGCAAAGCCCCCGGGCTGCCAGCCGAAGGCTATGCTTGGCCTGTGCCGTGCAGACAGGAGACGGGAAATGATCAGCATGAAACGGATGGGCGTGTTGTTGCTGGCGAGCGTGCCGGGCCTGTCACTGGCCGCCGATGGCGCGGTGCTCTATCGCCAGCATTGCGCGAAATGCCACGGCGCCGAAGGGCGTGCCGACACCTGGCGCGGCTATCTGTATTTCGCCCGCGATCTCGGCAACGCGCGCTGGCAGGCGGCGCAGGAAGATGCCGACCTGCGCGCGGCGATTGCCGAGGGGCCGGGCATGATGCCGGCCTATCGTGACAGGCTGTCGTCTGACGACCTCACGGCGCTGGTACAGCATCTGCGAACACTGCGCCGGCCTTGAATGCGACGTCGGCAGCAACGAAAACGCCACGCGATGCGTGGCGTTTTCGTTGGTGGAGCAGCAGGCCAGCAGGCCAGCAGGCCAGTGTGGCGCTCACCACAAGCGTCAGGTCGCCTCAGCGCGGCAGGCCGAGGTTGCGCCACAGCGCCAGTGTCGGCTCGGCCTGGTTCATGGTGTAGAAGTGCAGGCCGGGGGCGCCGCCCGCGAGCAATTGCTCGCAGAGGCCGGTGATCACTTCCTCGCCGAACTGCTGCACGCTGGCCGTGTCGTCGCCGAAGCTGGCCACCTGCTTGCGGATCCAGCGCGGGATTTCCGCGCCGCAGGCGTCGGAGAAGCGCACGAGGTTGGCGAAGTTGGTGATCGGCATGATGCCCGGGATCACCGGGATGCCGACGCCCTGCTTCTGCACCGCGTCCACGAAGTGGAAATAGCTGTCGGCATTGAAGAAGTACTGGGTGATGGCGGAATTGGCGCCCTGGTTCACCTTGTGCACGAAATGCCGGATGTCGGTGGCGAGGTTGGCGGCCTGCGGGTGGCACTCCGGATAGGCCGCCACTTCGATATGGAAATGGTCGCCATGCTGCTCGCGGATGAAGCGCACGAGGTCGGCGGCATAGGCGAGTTCGCCGTGGCTGGCGCCCATGCCGGAAGGCAGGTCGCCACGCAGCGCGACGATGTGGCGGATGCCGTTGGCGCGATAGGTGGCCAGCAGCTCGGCCAGCTCCTCGCGGCTGTCGCCGATGCAGGACAGGTGCGGCGCGGCCGGCGAGCCCGAGTCACGCTGGATTTCGAGCACGGTGCCCAGCGAGCGGTCGCGGGTTGAGCCGCCGGCGCCATAGGTCACCGAGAAATATTCCGGTTTCAGTGCGGCGAGGATCCTGGTGACCTCGCGCAGCTTGACGGCGCCGGCTTCCGTTTTCGGCGGAAAGAATTC
>DAIRDY010000316.1:0-2617 GCA_036795935.1 Moraxellaceae bacterium
CCCGCCTGCTCGGTGTACTCCGGCATGCGGTCAAAGTTCAGGTAGCGGTAGATGTCGCCGGCCATGCTGTCGATCTTGCCGGCGTATTCCATGTACTCGGCCACGGTGGGCAGCTTGCCCATCACGGCCGCCACGGCGGCGAGTTCGGCCGAAGCCAGGTACACGTTGGCACCCTGACCGAGACGGTTCGGGAAGTTACGCGTAGAGGTCGACACGCAGGTGGTGTTCGGCGCGACGCGGGCCTGGTTGCCCATGCACAGCGAGCAGCCCGGCATTTCGGTGCGGGCACCGGCGCGGCCGTAGATGTTGTAGTAGCCCTCTTCCATCAGCTGGTGCTCGTCCATGCGGGTCGGCGGCGCCAGCCACAGGCGGGTGGCGAGCGAGCCGCCTTCCACCTTGTCCAGCAGCTTGCCGGCAGCACGGAAGTGGCCAATGTTGGTCATGCACGAGCCGATGAACACTTCGTCGATCTTGGCGCCGGCCACCTGCGAGAGGGGCTTGGCGTCGTCCGGATCGTTCGGGCAGCACAGGATCGGTTCCTTGATTTCGGCCAGGTCGATCTCGTACACGGCAGCGTATTCGGCGTCCTTGTCGGCACGCAGCAGGCTCGGGTTGGCCAGCCACTTTTCCATGGCTTCGATGCGGCGGGCGATGGTGCGGGCGTCGCCGTAACCCTGCGCAATCATCCACTTCAGCATGGTGATGTTGGAGGTCAGGTACTCGGCCACCGACTTCTCGCTGAGGGTGATGGAGCAGCCGGCGGCGGAGCGCTCGGCGGAGGCGTCGGACAGTTCGAATGCCTGTTCCACGGTCAGGTCTTCCAGGCCTTCGATCTCGAGGATGCGGCCGTTGAAGACGTTCTTCTTGCCCTTCTTCTCGATGGTCAGCTCACCGCGCTGGATGGCGGCGTAGGGAATGGCGTGCACCAGGTCGCGCAGGGTGATGCCAGGCTGCATCTTGCCCTTGAAGCGCACGAGCACGGATTCCGGCATGTCCAGCGGCATCACGCCGGTGGCGGCGGCAAAGGCCACCAGGCCGGAGCCGGCCGGGAAGGAAATGCCGATCGGGAAGCGGGTGTGCGAGTCGCCGCCGGTGCCCACGGTGTCGGGCAGCAGCATGCGGTTCAGCCAGGAGTGGATGATGCCGTCGCCCGGACGCAGGGACACGCCGCCGCGGTTCATGATGAAGTCCGGCAGCGTGTGGTGGGTCTGCACGTCCACCGGCTTCGGGTAGGCGGCGGTGTGGCAGAACGACTGCATGACGAGGCCGGCGGAGAAGCCCAGGCAGGCCAGGTCCTTCAGTTCGTCGCGGGTCATCGGGCCGGTGGTGTCCTGGGAGCCGACGGTGGTCATCTTCGGTTCGCAGTAGGTGCCCGGGCGGATGCCCTTGCCTTCCGGCAGGCCGCAGGCACGGCCGACCATCTTCTGCGCCTGGGTGTAGCCCTTGCCGGTGTCGGCGGGCTGCACGGGCATGCGGAACAGCGTGGACGGGGCCAGGCCCAGCGCTTCACGCGCCTTGCCGGTGAGGCCGCGGCCGATGATCAGGTTGATGCGGCCGCCGGCGCGCACTTCGTCCAGCAGCACCGGGGTCTTGAGCGGGGCGCGGGCGATTTCGGCACCGGCCTTAAAGGCGGTGACTTCGGCGGTGGCGTGGTCGATCTTCAGGACGATCTCGTCGCCCATGTTCATCTGGCCCACGTCCAGCTCGATCGGCAGGGCGCCGGCATCTTCCATGGTGTTGAAGAAGATGGGGGCGATCTTGGAGCCGATGCACACGCCGCCTTCACGCTTGTTGGGGATGTGCGGGATGTCGTTGCCGAAGAACCACAGCACGGAGTTGGTGGCGGACTTGCGGCTGGAGCCGGTGCCGACCACGTCGCCCACGTAGGCCACCATGTTGCCCTGGGCTTTGATGGCGTCGATCTGCTTGATCGGGCCCTTCACGGTGTGCTCTTCCGGGGTGATGCCGTCGCGCGTGTTCTTCAGCATGGCCAGCGCGTGCAGCGGGATGTCCGGGCGGCTCCAGGCGTCCTGGGCGGGGGAGAGGTCGTCGGTGTTGGTTTCACCGGTCACCTTGAACACGGTGAGCTTGATTTCCGCCGGCACGTCCGGGCGGCTGGTGAACCATTCGGCATCGGCCCAGCTCTGCAGCACGGCCTTGGCGTTGGCATTGCCGGCCTTGGCCTTTTCTTCCACGTCGTGGAAGGAGTCGAATACCAGCAGGGTCTTCTTCAGGGCTTCGGCGGCCAGGGCGCCGAGGGCGGCGTCGTCCAGCAGGGCCACCAGCGGTTCCACGTTGTAGCCGCCGAGCATGGTGCCCAGCAGGTACACGGCGCGTTCCTTGGTAATCAGCGGGGAAGCGGCTTCGCCCTTGGTGATGGCGGCGAGGAAGGCGGCCTTCACGTAGGCGGCGGGGTCGACGCCGGCCGGCACGCGGTTTTCGAGGAGGTCCACCAGGAAGGCTTCTTCGCCCGCGGGCGGGTTCTTGAGCAGGGCAACCAGATCGGCCACCTGCTTTTCATCAAGGGCTTTGGGGGGGACGCCCAGGGCGGCGCGTTCGGCAACGTGTTGGCGGTAGGCTTCGAGCACGGTGGCTTCCTCTACTGGCTGTACTGGTG
>DAIRDY010000317.1:0-2610 GCA_036795935.1 Moraxellaceae bacterium
TCGCGCACCCCGAGCAGATAAAGAATGCCGTCCAGGCCCAGCGTGGAAATCGCCTGCTTGGCGTTCTGCTTGACCAGCGGCTTGGCGCGGAAGGCAATGCCGAGACCGGCAATGCCGAGCATGGGCAGGTCGTTGGCGCCATCGCCGACGGCAATCACCTGTTCCAGGTTCACGCCCTCCTTCTGCGCGATCTCGCGCAACAGCTCTGCCTTGCGTGCCCCGTCGACGACGCGACCGACGACATTGCCGGTCACCTTGCCGTCAACGATTTCCAGCTCGTTGGCATGCACATAGTCGATGCCGAGTTTCTGCTGCAGGTAGTGCCCGAAATAGGTAAAGCCGCCGGAAAGGATGGCGGTCTTGTAGCCCAGCGCCTTCAGCGTGCGGATCAGCTCCTCGGCGCCTTCGCTCAGCTTGAGGTTGGCGGCAATCCCTTCCAGCACGCCGGCATCCAGGCCCTTGAGCAGCGCCACGCGCGCCTGAAAGCTCTGGATGAAATCCAGCTCACCGTTCATGGCGCGCTCGGTGATGGCCGCCACCTGCTCGCCGACACCGGCTGCCATGGCCAGTTCGTCGATGACCTCGTGCTCGATCAGTGTCGAGTCCATATCGAAGCAGACCACGCGCCGGTTGCGGCGGAAGGCATTGTCCTTCTGGAAGGCGATGTCGACATTGAGCTCGTTGGCCAGGCGCAGGAACTCGGCGCGCATGCCGTTGATGTCGCGCGGCTCGCCACGCACCGAGAACTCGACACAGGCCTTGCGCGTGTCGCGCGCACTACCACCGTTCTGTTCGCTTTCCAGCGGCACGCGGCCGGACAGGCGGGTCAGGCCGTCGATGTTGAGACCGTTCTCGGCGACCAGGCCGGACACCGCCGCGATGTGCTCGGCCGTGATCTTGCGTGCCAGCAGCGTGACGATGTGACGCGGCTTGCCATGCCCGGCCACCCAGTGCTGGTAGCTCTCGGCGCTGATCGGCGTGAAGCGCGCGGTCATGCCGATCTCGTGCGCGGCAAAGAGCACGGCCTTCATCAGCAGGGCCGACTCCTGCTCGGAGGGTGTCTCGATCAGCATGCCCAGCGACAGGTGGTCGTGGATGACCGCCTGGCTGATGTCGAGGATGTTCACGGCATGGTCGGCAAGAATGCGCGTGATGCGCGCACTGATGCCCGGACGGTCCGGACCGGCAATGGTGATGAGGAGGATTTCGCGCATGCAGGAACGCCGCTCGGGATAAGGGGCAGGCAGGGCCCGGGATGGCGCGATTGTAACGCATGCCCGTGGTCGTCCGGGCAATACGCGGCGCCGGCAACTGGCTATAATCGGCCGGTTTTCACGAGGGCGGGACGATGGGCACAAAGGGCGCAGGGCGATGGACGGCACTCGTGGCAACCAGCTTTCTGGTGCACGCCGCCCTTACCGTGAACAGCACGGAAACCGCGCTCTGGAACGAGCAGGGCCGCCACGGCCAGTTGCTGGCACAGCAGCTGGCCGACGCCGCCGGCCCGGTCATCCTCACCCGTGACATGGTCAGCCTGAGCGTGCTGATCGCGCGCTACGAACACCAGCCCGCCGTCGCCAGCCTGCGCCTGTACAACCCCCAGAACGAACTGATTGCCGAGGTCGGCCACGAACGCGGTGGCGAGCGCCTGTTCAGCGCGCCGGTGGCCGTGCAGGAGCGCCAGCTCGGTACTGCCGACCTGCGCCTCGACACGCCCGGACGTGCCGAAATCATCCGCGCCAGCCTCGGCAACCTGGGCCTGTCGGCGCTGCTGCACCTGCTGATGCTGGCCGGCGGCCTGCTGGCCGGCCGGCGCAGCCTGCCGGCGCTACAGGCCGAGGCCGTGGCCGAACGTCGCCCGCTGCCGCCGCCGCGCAGCAGCGAGCCGCCGGCACCAGCAGCCGAGCCGGCCTTCACCGCACCGGTCCCGGCCAGCTACCTGCACCTCGCGCTCGACGATCCGAACAGCCTGCTGCACCGCGTCAATGTGGCCATGGCCGACGAGCTGCTGACCCTGCTCGACCAGTTTGTCGATCGCGCCGCACGTCTCTACGGCGGCGAGGTCATGACCCCGTTCAGCCCCGATGGCGTCAGCGTGCGCTTTGCCGGCGAAGCCGGCAGTGAACGCGAGCTGCGCGCGCTGGCCGCCGCCCAGCTCTTCCTGCAACTGATTGCCGACGCCAGCGAAGAGCGCCGCGAGCACGGCCGGCTCTGCCTGAACTGCAAGGCCGGCCTGCTGCTGGCTGGCGAGCAGGTGGCGCTGACCAGCGTGATCGCCTATACCGCGCCCGCCGGGCGCATCCTGACCACGCTGCCCAGCATCGACGTGCCGCTGCCCTGCCGCCTTGGCGTGCCCTTCCGCCTGGCCGTCGGTGCCGAGCGCGCGCTGCAGGTGGCGCTGGTCGAGGCATTCGCACCCGAATACCAGCAGCTGATCCGCAACCAAAGCCAGCAGATCCTTGCCCGCGAGGACGAGGACATTCCGGTGCTGGAAAGCGGCGACAATCCCGACGCCGTGGCCTGAGCCGCACCGGCCCAATAAAAATCCCGCCATCATCAGGCTGTGTCAAAACTCTTTGATGCCACATGAGATTTGCGACAATTACCCCC
>DAIRDY010000318.1:0-2578 GCA_036795935.1 Moraxellaceae bacterium
TCCTTAAGGTAATAACCGCGGAAAATAGGCCCGTGGTGTTCCGGCATCCTGCGCAGTCGGCGCCACAGGAAGTGGCGCCGACCCGCCCGAGTCTAGCAAAGACTTGTCGGCGTGAGCATGTTTCAGGCCGGTGTTCAATCCGTATCAACCGCAATCGGCGTCTCGCGCGCCTCGCGGCCGACGCCGGCCTCCAGCCATTCGCGCCACACCGCCACCAGCACCGCGAGGATGACCGGGCCGATGAACAGGCCGACCATGCCGAAGGCGGCGAGGCCGCCGAGCACGCCGAACATCACCAGCAGGAAGGGCATCTGCGTGGCGTTGGAGATCACCAGCGGGCGGATGATGTTGTCCACCCAGCTGACCACGAACATGCCCCAGAGGAAGAGGCCGATGGCGGGCCAGGTCTGGCCGTTGACGAGCAGCCAGATGCACACGCCGCCCCAGGCGAAGGGCGTGCCGAAGGGGATCAGCGCCACCAGCGCGGTGAGCACGCCGAGGAAGACCGGGTTGGCGAGGCCGGCACCGGCATAGCCGACCCCGGCGAGCAGGCCCTGGGCGAGTGCGGTGAGCACGATGCCGTAGACCACGGCGCGCGCCATGCCGCCCATGGCGTCGAGGTAGTCGTCGACGCGCGTGTCGAGGATCTGGCGCAGCACCTGGCGCACCTGCAGCACCACCTGCTCGCCATCGCGGTACAGGAAGAAGGCGGTGAGCAGTGCGAAGCCGAGCTTGCCGAGGTTGCGGCCGACGCCGCCGACAAAGCCGGCGGCATGGCTGGCGGCAAAGTCGGTCCATTCATTGAGCCGGGCGCGCAGGAGGGACGGGTCGGCGTTCACGCGGTCGAGAAAGGCCTGTAGCTCCGGGCCCACCCAGGGAATCTCGAACAGCAGTGGCGGCAGGTCGAAACGGCCGCGCGCCACCTGCTGTGCAATCTGCTGGTACAGGTTGCTGACCTCGTTCTGCAGCAGCCAGGCGACCCACAGCACCGGCAGCACGATGGTCAGCGCCAGCGCCAGTGTCATCAGCAGTGCCGCCGGCGTGTGCCGCCCGCCGAGCAGCGTGCGCAGGCGGCGGTAAAACGGCCAGGTGACGTAGACGAGGATGCCGGCCCAGGCCACCGGAATGATGAAGTGTTGCAGTACCTGGAAGCCGAGCAGGATGAGTCCGGCGAAAAAGCCGGCCAGCAGCAGGCGGCGGGTGACCTGGGGTTGCAGCGGGTCCATGGACGGTCCGGCGAGAGGAAAGGGGCATTGGCATTCTCGCCCTGCCGCCTCAGGCGGCGCCACCATCGCCGTCAAAAATCCGGCACTCCGTCGCAGGCCATCGGCGCCGCCACGGTCGCGCACGGCGCGGACTATGCTCGACAGACAGCCCGTATCGGGAGGTTGCCATGTCAGCCGCTCCCCTTGCCCATGACGAGGCCGCCCGCCTTGCCGCGCTCCGCGACTACGCCATTCTCGACACTGCGCCCGAGCCAGCCTATGACGAGCTGGTGCGGCTGGCCGCTTGCGTTGGCCGCACACCGATTGCCTTGATCACGCTGGTCGATGCCGAGCGCCAGTGGTTCAAGGCCAGGCTCGGCATCAATCACTGCGAGACCGCACGCGAGCAGTCGATCTGTGCCCATGCGCTGCTCACGCCGGATCAGGTGCTGGTGGTGCCGGATGCCACGCAGGATCCCCGCTTTGCCGACAACCCGGCCGTGACGGGCGATCCCGGTGTGCGCTTCTATGCCGGTGTGCCGCTGCTGACGCCGGCCGGCCATGCGCTGGGCACCATCTGCGTGGTCGACACCGTGGCGCGTGACGGGCTGGATGCGCAGACGCGTGACGCGCTGGGCACGCTAGCGCGCAGCGTGATGGCGCAGCTGGAGCTGCGTCGGGTGTCGCGCGAACTGGCCGCCGTCAATGCGCATCTGCTGAAGCTGAGCTTTCTCGACAGGCCTACTGGCGTGGCCAACCGGCGTGCGCTCTATGCGCGGCTGGAAGAAGAAGTGTCGCGCAGCCGGCGACATGATGTGCCACTGGCCGTGCTGCTGTTCGACATCGACCACTTCCGGGCGTTCAACGATCAGCAGGGGCATCTCAACGGTGATCAGCTGCTGCGCGAGTTTGCGCAGTTGCTGTACAAGCGGCTGCGGCAGAGCGATCTGGTGGCCCGTTACGGTGGCGATGAGTTTGTCGTGCTGCTGCCAGAAACCACGCTCGAGGGCGCGCGACAGCTGGCGGAGCGTTACCGCGAGCGCATCGAGCAGGGTCGCTTTGGCGCGGCGGGCTGCGCTGTCACCGCGAGCATTGGCGTGGCGCACTGGCTGCCGCGTCACGAGGCGGCCAAGGATGTGCTGGCGGCAGCGGATGCCGCGCTGCATGCGGCCAAGCGCAGCGGCTGCAACTGTGTGGCGGTGATGCCCTGAGATCAGGCGCCGCGCCGCACCTTCGCGATTTCACCTTCTATCCAGTCGCGGGCGCTGGCGGTGAGTTGCTTGGCGCCCTGCCCTTCGCTGGCCAGCGGCGCGCCGATCACCACGCGGATCAGCCCCGGGCGCTTGATCAGCGTGCCGCGCGGCCAGCAGTCG
>DAIRDY010000319.1:0-2559 GCA_036795935.1 Moraxellaceae bacterium
CGCCGACGCGGCGGGTAAGTGCATCGCTCTGCTGTTCGATGGCTGTGACACGCGCCTGGCGTTTGCGCAGTTCGGCGGCGACTTCGCGCATTGCCACCAGGTCGCTCCGTCGCTCGTCCATGTGATTGCGCAGGCGCACCAGCTGCTGGTACTGCAGATAGCCTTCGTTGAAGGCGTGGCTGGCAAACAGGCGATAGAGGAAGGCGGTTTCTTCACGATTGCCGGGCAGGGCCATGGCAGGGATGGCCAGCGGGTCGGCATTGGCTCCGCCATCGGCGCTCGGGCTCAGGCTGTCTAGCCATTCCTTTTTCTTCACTTCGGCACCCAGCCGGTCGAGCAGGTCAAGCTGCTCGCGCATGGTCTTGGCGGCCAGCTTGTAGCCGGTGAAGGCTTGCTGGTTGGCACGCAGCGCCTCATAGGCACGTGGTGCCAGCAGCATGGCTTCCTGTACCGAGCTGTCGGCCGGATTGCGCGTGATGAGCTCCAGCCAGTAGGAGAGGGCGCGGCGGTAGTCCTGCAACTGGAACTGTGCATAACCCAGCGCCAGCATCGCGGGATTGCTGAACGGGCCTTCCAGGCGCACGTTGAGCAGCACCTCGCGCGCCTTTTCCGGATTCTGGCTCTGCAGGTGGTTGTAGGCGATGGCGAGCGCCGCACGATCCTTGAGCGCATTGGTCTCGATGTCGCTCACCGGCATGTTCATCACTGTTTCGAGCAGGGCGACGCCTTCCGGGGCGCGGTTGGCACGCAAGTGCGCAACGCCCATGTTGTAGGTGGCGTAGATGCCGAGGGGCGTGTCGAGCGGAATCGGTGACAGCAGGTTGCGTGCTTCGGTGAATTCGTTGCGCGCCATCAGCACGTTGGCCAGCATCACGCGGCGTTCGGCCTCAAGCGGAGAGACCTGGGTGTCGATGGGTACGTTGAGCGCACGTTCGGCTTCGAAATAATTGCCCTGCTGGTATTTCAGGCGCGCCTGGCGGAACCAGGTCAGGCTGCGTGTCTGGCTGCGCATGTCGCGGCTGGCCACGCGCGAGAACACGTTCTCGGCGGCTTCCGGCATGTTGAAGCTGGTGTAGAGGTCGCCGAGCAGGATTTCGATGGCGGTGATGTCGTCACCCAGCCGGCCCTGCGCCTTTGCAGTGAGGATCTGGTTGAGCGCGGCAAAGCCGTTGCCGAGATGGAAGTCGTACATGACTTGCCCCATCACGACTTCGGTGGCTTCCTGCTTGACGTTAAGGCGGCGACGCAGGTCGTCGTTGCCGCTGGCGGCCGTGCTGATGCTCGCGGAGACCGCCGCAGCCAGCAGCATGAGGCCGGGCAGGCGGCGTGAGCGGGAAAAATGATTCATGACCCATGCGTTCCTGTGGTGGCGTCAGGCGGCGTATTACTGGATGTCCCACTCGCGGAAACGGAAGTCTCCCTGGGTGCGGGTTGCGTTGTCGCCGGCCCTGATTTCAACCACCTTGCGCTGGGTGCCCTTGGTGAAGGTGTAGGTGACCGTGCGCTGGAAGTCCTTGCCACCCGGCTCGTAACCGGTGACCACGGCCTTCAGCGTGTGCTGGCCGCTCGGCAGGTTGCCGGCATAGAGGCGATGCATGCCGCCCTTGCCGAGCGCAGCGAATTCCTGGTCGGAGTAATAGTGGTAGCCAACGCTCTTGTCGTTGATGCTGAGGTTGACGTCGACCAGCTTGACGCCGGAGCCGGCTTCGACCGCGACCACGATGGCGGTTTCCGCGCTCGGGAACAGCAGCTCGTTTTCCAGTTGCGTGATTTCGCGGTTGAGCGTCAGCAAATCCATTTTCATGGACTGCAGGTCGGCGGGGAGGTTGGCTTCCGAGGCATGGGCGGCCGGGAGAAGGCCGGAACAGGCAGTCATGCCCAGCACGAACAGGGCGAACAGGCGTCCACGAATCATTATGGTTAGTCCAGATGCTGATTGAGAAAACTGAGCCGTCCGTGTGCCCGAGGTCGCGGTTCTTCTGCCGCTTGCGAGAGGTCCGGCGACGGGCGCGGGACACTCGAATCCGGGCTATTAACGCACATCGTTTTCAGCGCGTCAAAGCAGCGAAACCGCATGGATTCAGGCGCTTGCGGGGTGAAACTCATGCACTGCCGGAGGGCATGCAGACGGATTGTCGGAGCTGGATATTGCCGCATTGTGATGCAGGTGCAAGCGCTGTTTGGTGGCCTGGGCGGCCGGTGCCACCGTTTGTCCTGCAAATGCCGCCGTCCGGCGTCGCCAATGGCGGCGGCCTGGGGATAGACGTGCTTCCTGCGGCAGCACCTTGCCAGTGCAGGAGCGGGCGGGCAGAGTTCGCCGGCTGACGGGAGGGTATGCGGTGCGGGTGATTGCAGACGAAAACATGCCGGGCGTGCGTGAACTTTTTGCGCCGCTGGCCGAGGTCCGGTGCCTGCCGGGGCGTGACATCCGTCGCGAGCACCTGCAGGACGCCGATGCGCTGCTGGTGCGCTCGGTGACGGCGGTGACGCCCGGGCTGCTGGCCGGCACGCCGGTGCGCTTTGTCGGCAGCGCCACCATCGGAACCGACCATATCGATC
>DAIRDY010000320.1:0-2558 GCA_036795935.1 Moraxellaceae bacterium
CAGCAGCTCGATCTGGCCATGCGCCTTCACCCAGTCCAGCAGCGCGGGACCGGCGACAATGCCGACCAGCAGGTAGGCCACCAGCAAGGGCTGGCGCAGGCGCAACGCGAGTGCGCCAGCCATGGCGGCCAGGATCAGCAGCAATGCAACTTCTTCAAACACCGATGACATGCCGTCTCCTTCGTGGACAGGGAACTCCGGCGCTCTCTTCCCGCCGTCATGGCTGCCGCATGCGGCCTGCCGGCAGCACAACGGCGAGCCTAGCGAAGATGGCGGCCGCTGTCCGGTTTCGGCGCGCGGCAATCGGCGCGCTCTTGTCCCGGATCAATTCCCTGCAACTGCAGGCCCGCATGGCGCGCGGTTCAGGCCTCGCCGCGAGCGGTCAGGCGCGCTTCGGCGGCGGTCAGCGCCGCCGCCGGGCCGGCCAGCACCAGCACATCATCGGCCTGCAACTGTGTATCCGGTGCCGGCGCCGCTGTTTTTTCGCCGTTGCGCAACAATGCGCTCACGCTGACACCATCCAGTGCCAGTGCCGCAATCGTGCTGCTGGCGCCGCGGCTGCCGGCCGGCAGCGCCACCGGGTGCAGGGCGTCGGTGCCGGTGGCCGGGGCCGCTGGCAGGTCGCCGCGAAAGTAGGCATGCAGCAGCGGATAGCGACGCGAGCGCTCTTCCTGCATGCGTTGCGTGACCTTGTCCTGGGCAATGCCGAGCAGTAGTAGTGCATGCGAGGCCATGACCAGCCCCGACTCCAGGGTTTCCGGCACCACTTCGGTTGCGCCTGCTGCACGCAGCCTGTCGCTGTCTCGGTCATCGCGGGTGCGCACCATCACGTGCAGGTAGGGGCGCTGTGCGCGCACATGGCGCAGCATGCGTTCGGCCATGGTGCTGTCGCCATGGCTGATGACGGCCAGGCGTGCATGGGCAATCCCGACACCTTCGAGCGTGTGGCGGTTGGTGGCATCGCCAAAGAACACCGGCTCGCCTGCCAGCCGTGCCTCGCGCACGCGAGCGGCGTCCATGTCGAGGGCGATGTAACGGATGCCTTCCTCGGCCAGGAAGCGCGCCACGCTTTGCCCAATACGTCCATAACCGCAGATGATCACGTGGTCGCGCAATTCGCTGGCACTATGGTCAGGACCCGGGAGCTGCGCATCGTCGCGGGTGGGACGGTGTCCGCACAGCAACTGCGCGATGCTGTGGTTGTAACGGATGAGGAAGGGAGCCGCGATGATGGAAAACAGCACCGACATCATCACGACCTGTCCGATGTCGCTGGCGATGCTGCCGGTGTTCATCGCGATCGCCAGCAGTGCAAAGCCGAATTCGCCGCCGACGGCCAGCACCAGTGCCGTGCGCCAGGCAATGACGCCGGTTTCGCCGCTGGCTCGCACGATGCCGGCCACGATCAGCGCCTTGCTGCCGAGCAGCACGACGCTGCCGAGCAGCGCCCAATGCCAGATGTCCGGTAGCAGCGCCGGGTTGAACAGCATGCCGATGCCGACGAAGAACAGGCCGAGCAGGATGTCGCGGAAGGGCCGGATGACGGCCTCGACCTCGTGCCGGAATTCGGTTTCGCCCAGCATCATGCCGATCAGAAAGGCGCCGAATGCCATGGACAGGCCAAGGCTGCTGGTGATCCAGGCCGCGGTCAGCGACACCAGCAGCACGGTCAGCGTGAACAGCTCTGGCGAGCGGCGTTCAGCCACGGCATGGAACAGCGGCCGCAACAGCCAGCGCCCGGCCGCATACACCAGCAGCAGTGCCAGCAGGCCCTTGCCCAGGGCGGAGAGCAGGGGGCCGGCCAGGCTCGCGGCCGCCGCTGCCCCCAGTACCGGGAAGACCACCACGAAGGGAACCGAGGTCACGTCCTGGAAGACCGACATCGTTGTTGCCAGCCGGCCGTGACGGGTCTGCTCCTCGCGCTGGTCGGCCAGCTGGCGCGTGATCACAGTGGTTGATGACTGCGCAAACACGGCGCCAATGACAAAGGCGGCGAGTGCCGGCGCGCCCGCCAGCCAGGCCAGCAGGCCGGCCACCGCGGTGCTCAGCACCACCTGCGCCGTGCCCAGTCCCAGTACCTGGTGGCGCAGCGCCTTGAGTTGTGGAATGGAGTAGCTCAGCCCGACCGTGAACAGCAGGAAGACGATGCCGAACTCGGCGAGAAAACTGATTTTATGGCTGTCCAGCACCGGCCCCACGGTATAGGGGCCGAGCAGCAGTCCTACCAGCAGATAGCCCAGGCTGGCCGGGATGCGCATCCACAGGAAGGTCATCAGTACGGCCACGGCGGCGCCGAGCAACAGCAGCAGCTGGGTCAGTGGCTGCTCGAACATGCGGGTCTCCCTGGGGGGGCGGGTGGAAATAGACGTGTTGATTCTGGCAGGCCCGCCCGTGCAGGCCCAGTCCGCGGCGCGGCTGGCGGCAAGTTGCAAAGTTGTCGTTGTGTTGTTGTAGCCGGCTGGCACACTGGCCACTTTCGGGCCCGGCTTGGGCCTGCGTGTTTTCCGGGGGAAGTGCGGTGTTCCTGATCGACAAGCTGATCCTGCTGGCGGGATTCC
>DAIRDY010000321.1:0-2552 GCA_036795935.1 Moraxellaceae bacterium
CGGCAGGGGCGGGCGGCGCCTCGCAGGGGCGACAGACCTGTTTCGGTCGGGCCTTGAACAGCACGTTACCGCTGCCGTCCTCGACGCGCTCGATGAACCAGGGCGTGACATGGAAGCCGCCGTTGGCAATCGCGGCATAGCCGGCCGCCATCTGCAGCGGCAGCACTTCGGCCGAGCCCAGGGCCAGTGTCAGGTTTTCCTCCATGCGCTCGACGGGGAAGCCGAAGCGGCCAAGGTATTGGCGCGCGGGATTGATGCCCACGGCCTGCAGCAGCCGTATCGACACCGTGTTGCGCGACATGTAGAGCGCGCGGCGCAGGCGCATCGGTCCCAGGAATTCGCCGTCCGAGTTGCCGGGACGCCAGGCCTCGCTGCCCTCGCCAAAGGTCAGCGGCGCATCGTTGATGATGCTGGCCGGGGTATAGCCGGCTTCCAGCGCCAGTGAATAGATGAAGGGCTTGATGGTGGAGCCGGCCTGACGCCAGCCCTGGGTCACGCGGTTGAACTTGCTGGTGGTGTAGTCGAAGCCACCGACCAGCGCCTCGATGGCGCCATTGTCCGGGTTCAGTGCCACCAGCTGGCCCTGCACGGCCGGCACCTGCACCAGCGACCATTTGCCGTCGCCGCTCTCGCGCAGCCGGACAATGTCGCCTACGGCGAGGATGTCGGCCGGCTTTTTGGGCGCCGGACCGATGCGATTGACATTTATATAGGGGCGGGCCCAGGTCATGGTCTCCCAGGGCACGCTGACCCTGACGCCATTGCGCAGCTCGGCCTCGATGCCCGTCTCGGTCACGACCGACACCCGTGCCGGTTGCAGGCCGCCGACCGGAAAACGTCGCCCCACGGACTCCTCACCGCGGGCCTCGGGGCCGCGCCAGCCGTGGCGGCGGTCGTAGGCCAGCAGGCCGTCGATGACGGCGCGCGACGCGGCATTTTGGCGTGCGCTGTCGACCGTGGTGTAGACCTTGTAGCCTGACAGGTAGATGTCTTCCCCGAAGCGCTCGACCAGTGCCTCGCGCACCATTTCCGCCAGCCACGGGGCGTTAACCTCCGAGAAGGTGGCGCGGAAGTTCAGGCCCACCGGTGCCTTGACGGCGGTCGTGTAGTCTTCCTCGCCGATGTAGCCCAGCTTCAGCATGCGCTCCAGGATCCAGTCCCGGCGGATCAGTGCCCGCTGCGGGTTGTTCACCGGGTTGAAGGCCGAGGGTGCCTTGGGCAGGCCCGCAATCATGGCCATTTCAGCGAGCGTCAGCTCATCCACCTTCTTGCCGTAATAGACGAGGGCAGCTGCGCCCACGCCATAGGCGCGGTGACCGAGGAAAATCTTGTTCACATAGAGGGTGAGGATTTCCTCCTTGCTCAGCGTGTCCTCGATTTCCTTGGCCAGCAGGATTTCCGTGAACTTGCGGCTGAAGGTCTTTTCCGAGGACAGGAAGTAGTTCTTGGCCACCTGCATGGTGATGGTCGAACCGCCGGACTGGATGCTGCCGGTGGTGGCCAGCTCGACAAAGGCACGGGCAAGGCCCTTGGCATTGATGCCCTCGTGCTCGAAGAAGCGGTCGTCCTCGGCGGCCAGGATGGCCCGGACCAGCAGCGGCGGGATCTGGTCATAGCTGAGCGGGGCCGTGTGCTTCTCGCCGAACTCGGCAATCAGCCGGCCGTCACGGGAATAGACCTGCAACGGCGTCTCAAAACGCACCTCGCGTAGCCTTTCGGCGTCCGGCAGGCGCGGAGCAAGGTAGAGATAAAGACCCGCGAGAATGAGCAGCAAGCCACAAAACGGCAAGGCCAAAACAGCGACAATGCGCTCCCGCCGTCCGGGAGTTGATGAAAATATCATTGGCAATCAACGAGTTGGGTGATTTTTGGTCGGTTACTGCGGCTGGCGACCGGATTATACGCGGAAGCGACTCTTGTACGGCAATTGCGCTCGTGATAAGACTAGTATTTAATGTACTTGTACATAAATGTGACGTAAGTGCACATTTTCCATAGAAAAAATAAAAGGGAACCCCAATCGTGCTGCCCTTCCTTCGGAAAACAAACTCCGCACTGCTCGGGCTGGACATCAGTTCCACCTCGGTCAAGCTGCTGGAGCTGAGCCGGCAAGGTGACCGCTACCGCGTGGAGTCCTACGGGGTGGAGCCCCTGCCGCAGAACGCGGTGGTCGAAAAGAACATCAACGATGTCGAAGGGGTGGGGGAGGCCATCAAGAAGCTGATTGCCCGGACCAAGCCCCAGTCCAAGCAGGCGGCGGTTGCCGTGGCCGGCTCGGCCGTCATCACCAAGCTCATCGAGATGGATGCCGGACTGACCGACGACGAGCGCGAGTCCCAGATCCGCCTCGAGGCCGACCAGTACATTCCCTACCCGATGGAAGAAGTCAGCATCGACTTCGAGGTCGTGGAGCCGCTGGAGAACAACCCCAACCGGGTGTCCGTGCTGCTGGCGGCCTCCCGCAACGAGAACGTCGAACTGCGTGTCGATGCCCTCGAGATCGGCGGCCTCGCGGCCAAGGTGGTCGATGTCGAGGCCTATGCCATGGAGCG
>DAIRDY010000322.1:0-2544 GCA_036795935.1 Moraxellaceae bacterium
GTACGGACGGATGACGATGACCTTGCTGCTGACAGCCCTGCTGCTTGCCGCCTGCTGGCCCGACGGGCGCCGCCTTGTGCGTGGCGCCCGTCGGGCCAGCGGGTGGCTGCTGCTTGCCTGCCTGCCGGCACTGGCCTCGGCCATCAGCAATACCGCTGCCGTGCACTACGACGACGGCAGCGGCAGCCCGGTGGTGCTGAACTCCAACACCACCACGCTGAACGCACTGCCGGCGCCCAGCCCCGGCGTGGTGCGCTTCTACCAGAACGTGCCGGGCCTGGCCTCGGGTCGCCCCGGCAACATTTTCCTGCCGGTTGACGGCGGCCAGTTCGACCAGGGTGGCGCCGGCAATTTCCAGCTGCTGCCCGGGGCCCTGGATTTCTTCGGCAACAGCCTGCCGGCGAGCGGTGCGGAAGTGCGCGAGGCGCGCGTCTTCCATGCCGGCGAGCCGGTGTTCATCACGGTCAGCGATGCCAACCGCAATGCCGACCCTGCCGTGCGCGAATACCTGACGGTGACCGTCACCACCGCGACCGGCGACAGCGAAATCCTGCGCCTTTACGAAACCGGCCCCGACACCGGCGTCTTCGCCGCCGCTGTGCCCTCGGTGGCGGGTGCCGCCACCGCCCATGACGGCGTGCTGACGCTGGCGGTGAACAGCTGGATACGCGTGGACTACCAGGACGTGTTCTATCCGGCCGACCAGAGCCAGGCCAATGTGCTGGTCGACCCCTTCGGCGTGGTCTTCGATGCCGTCACCGGCGCCCCGCTCGACGGCGCCATCGTCACCCTGGTCAACCACGACACCGGCCTGCCGGCACAGGTCTTTGGCGATGACGGCATCAGCAGCTATCCGGCCACCGTCGTCACCGGCTCGCAGGGCGTGACCGACAGTGGCGGCACCGTCTACGACCACCCGCCGGGCGGCTTCCGCTTTCCCTTCGTGGCGCCCGGCAACTACCGCTTCACGGTGACGGCGCCGGCCGGCTATGCCGTGCCCTCGCAGCTGCCGCCGGCCAGCCTGGCCACGGCCCCGGGCGGCCAGCCCTATGCCATCGGCCCCGGCTCCTACACCGACGTGTTCGTGGTGCTGCCCGGCCCCGCGCTCAACATCGACATTCCGGCCGACACCGCCGCCGGCGGCCTGCGCCTGGAAAAGCGCGTGTCGCAGAGCGAGGCCAGCGCCGGTGACTTTCTGCAGTACGGTCTGCGCCTGGCCAATCTCGACATCACCCAGCCGGTGACGGCGGCCAGCATTGTCGACGTGCTGCCGGCGGGCATGCGCTTCCGCAGCGGTTCGCTGTTCCTGAACGGCGTGCGCCAGGCCGACCCGGCGATTGCCGCCGACGGCCGCACCATGACCCTCAGCGTCGGCAACCTGGCCACGGCCGGCACGGCCGGCGACAGCGCCGAGCTGCGCTATGTGGTGCAGCTGGTGGCCGATGCCCGCCCCGGCACCGCCATCAACCGTGCCCGTGCCACCGCCCAGGCCACGCTCAATCCGGCGACGCTGGAATCGAATGTGGCGCAGGCCGCGGTGCTGATACGGGCGCCGCTGTTCAGCAGCCGCGCCACGCTGATCGGCCGCGTCTACGCCGGCCGCTGTGACGCCGGCTGGGATTCGCTGCGTGGCGTGCCCAATGTGCGCGTGCTGCTGGAGGACGGCAGCTATGCGCTTACCGACAAGGACGGCCAGTACCACTTCGCCGGCGTGCGTCCCGGCACGCATGTGGTGCAGGTCGACACCGCCAGCCTGCCGGCCGGCCATGAAATGCGCGCCTGCATCGACAACACGCGCTTTGCCGGCAACCCGGCCTCGCAGTTCGTGAGCGTGCAGGGTGGCAGCCTGTGGCGCGCCGACTTCTTTGCCGAGGCTCCGGCGCCGGTGCTGCTGCCGCCGCCGGGGCCGGCTGCCCTCGGCCTGCGCCTGGAAAGCCGGCTGGAAACGGTAAAGGCCACGCAGGCTGCGGCCCCGGCCGAGGTCAGCCGCTACAACCTGCGCGCCGAGTTCGACAGCTGCAGCGACAGCCTGCGCCCCGAGGGCCTGGCCGATGTCGACAAGCTGGCGCGCACGCTGGCCGGGCAGACCATCGAGCGCATCGAGCTGGTCGGCAATACCGACGACCAGCGCCTGTCGGCGCGCTGCCAGCAGCGTTTCCGTGACAACCATGCGCTGTCCGAGGCCCGGGCGCGTGCCGTCGGCGAGGCCCTGCTGGCCCGCCTGCCGCTGCGCGCGGAGCAGATCGTGAGCCGTGGCCAGGGTGCCGACCTGCCGCTGGCCAGCAACAGCACCGCCGATGGTCGTGCGCGCAACCGCCGCACCGAAGTCATCGTGCACTCGCAGTCGCGGGCCGCGGTGGCCGCACGCGAGGAAGAGCGCCTGCAGTCCGTGCAGCACCGCGTCGACGTGGACGGCAATGCGCCGGTCGAGCGCCTGCGCGTGCTGCTGATGCTGCCGCCGGGCAGCCAGCTGCTGCCGGGGTCGGTGACGGTCGACGGCGTGCCGGCGCCGGATGCGACGCTGGCCGATGACGTGGCCAGCTT
>DAIRDY010000323.1:0-2537 GCA_036795935.1 Moraxellaceae bacterium
CTGCATGGGTCCGCCGGCCCAGCGCAGGCGGCCACCGGCCGCCGTCCAGGCACCGCTGCGCAGGCCGGCGCGGCTCACGCCCAGCGCCTCGGCCTGCACCGTGCCCGGCAATTCCCAGCCGGGCGGCAGCAGCGGCTGCACCATGGCCACCGGCAGCTCGCCATCGAGGCCGTTCAGCTCGAAGCGCCCGGGGCCCAGCACCAGTTGCCCGGACAGCGGCGCCTGCCCGGAATTGCGCAGGCTGGCCACCACGCGGCCGGTGAACAGGCGCCAGCCCGAGAGCTTCCACTCCAGCAGGCCGCGACGCTCGCCCTGCGCCCAGGCCAGCTGGCCATCCCACACCGTGCCACCCCAGGCCGAGGCCGCGAGCGGCAGGCCGGCGGGCAGCGCCTTGTGCAACAGGCTGGCCGGCGCGCGCAGCAGCAGCGCCACGATCAGCAGCAACAGGGCCAGCAGCAGCCAGGACGTCAGGGCAACCGGGGCATCCTCGCTCCGGGGGGCATGCGACATGGAATGAAACCTCGAACGGCAGACGGCGGGGCCGGGGCTGTTGGAAATGTGTAGTCTCGCGCCCGGCGATGAATGCGCCTCTTTATAATCGCCGCGCTATCAAAAGGCGAGCCTGCGCCCGCCACGCCGCCTTGCGTCCCACGGCCCTCATGAGGAACCCGCATGAACCCCACGCTTTCCCGCCTTGCCCTGGCCTGCGCCCTGCTCGCCCCCGTTGCCGCCTCCGCCTTCGAAAGCATTGAAACCGACACCCTCGCCACGCCCGAGCCGGGTGCCAGCGGCGGCCTGCGCGCCAGCATCGACGGCCGCAGCGGCAACACCGAGCGCGAGAACTACACCATCGGCGGCCGCCTGCATTACCAGGCCGGCGACACCGGCATGTTCATCGTCACCGAGCACAGCCGCGGCAAGGCCGACGACACCGAAATCGAAGACAACACCTGGGTGCATGCCCGCTACCGCGACGAATTCCAGCGCGGCCTGGCCGCCGAAGCCTTCGTCGACCACCTGAAGGACGACTTCCGCCTGCTCGACGGCCGCACCCAGCTCGGCCTCGGCATGCGCTTCACGCTGGACTACAGCGCCGGCGAACGCGCGCTCTACGCCGGCATCGGCGTGCTGCACGAGTGGGAAGAGCAACTGGACGAAGAAGACAACTACTGGCGCGCCAACGCCTACCTCAGTTACAAGCGCCAGCTCAATGCGCAGTCGCGCGTGGTGCTCGGCCTGTACTGGCAGCCCAGCCTGGAAACCAGTTCCGACCACCTGGTGCGCGTGGAGCCGGCCGTGGTGGTGAACCTGGCCGAGCGCCTGGAGCTCAAGGTCGGCGCCCGCTACGAGCACGACTCGGAAACACCGACCGGCGTGAAGGATGACGAGGTGCGCTACATCACCTCGCTCAACTACCGCTTCTGAGCCGGCCCCCGAGGCACAAAAAAGCCCGCGATGATCGCGGGCTTTTTTGTGGGCCGGTGCCAGGCTCAGCGCAGCAGGAAGTTTTCCAGCTTGCCGCCGTTGTCCAGCATCTCCTGCAGCCACTTCGGACGCTTGCCACGGCCGGTCCAGGTCTGGGTGTGGTCCTTGGGGTTGCGGTACTTGTTGGCGACCGGCTTCTTGGCCGCGCCAGCCTTCTTGCCCGGCTTGCCGCTCAGGCCCAGCAGCTCTTCCACGCTCATGCCGGTGCTGGCGGCGATCTTCTCGATCTCGGCCTTGGCATTCTTCAGGGCTTCGGCCTTCTTGGTCTCGATCAGGGCCGCGGCCTCGTCGATCAGCGCATCCAGTTCGTCAATGCTCAGCGGGTTCAGGTCGATCTTGGTGCTCATATGGGGGACATCCGTCAGTCGATAGGGTGGGCAGTCGTGCCCGCAGCGGCCCGCACTGTACGGCAGGACAGCAGCACAGGCAATGCGCCGGAGACCTGCAGGCTGCTTTCAAACGCCGGGGCCGCTACCCTAGGCGCCTGTCGGACTTAGTACTGTTCTGCTGCGGAAAAGCCGGAATCGGCTCTTTTTTGCGCAAACTCTCGTTAAATGGCTTGGCTATTCGCCTCGAGTTTGCGCAAAAAGCAGCTCGATCCGGACTTTCCCTCGCGACGAACGCCTAAGTCCGACAGGCTCCTAGCCCTTCCTCATTAACTGCTGTGGACACCCCATGGGCAACCTCCTCAAGGGCCTGGCCGGCGACTGGTTCCTGCGCGGCATGGTCGCCGCCGTGCTCGTCGCCTCCTTCCTGCCCGACCTCGGCCGGAGCGGCGGCTGGCTGCGCCTCGATGCGCTGCTGGACTACGGCATCGCCCTCGTCTTCTTCCTGCACGGCATCGGCATTCCCACCGAGCAGATGCGCGCCGGCCTCGGCAACTGGCGCCTGCACCTCGTGGTGCAGGGCTTCACCTTCGCCGTGTTCCCGCTGCTCTTCCTGCTGTTGCAATGGCCGCTTTCGCTGCTGCTGCCGCCCATGCTGCTGCTCGGTTTTCTTTATCTGGCGGTGCTGCCCTCGACCATCACCTCGTCGGTGGCCATGACCGCCAT
>DAIRDY010000324.1:0-2535 GCA_036795935.1 Moraxellaceae bacterium
CATATTGACGATCTGCTGCACCTGCGACGTCATGTTGATGCTGTAAGTGGCACCGGTCGTGATCTTGCCCGGACTCCAGAGGGTATCGGTCAATACGCCGGCGGTGGGCACGGAGCAGACATTGGCGGCGGTGCAGAACGCAGGGAGATTGGCCGAATTGAAGGCGGTCACCTGCACGGCAGGTACGGTATTGATGTTGGCATAGCCGGTACCGATCAGCAGCGCTTCATCAATCGTCGCCCCCTGGTACACCTCCTTGTCCAGCTTGGGGAAGCGCAACGCCACCTGGTTGCGCTTGGCGGAGGAGACCAGCGAGAAGCGCAGGTTGTTGGCATTGCGGGTGACAGTGGTGCTGCCTTCGACATATTCCACGTCATCATTGCCGACGCTGAGTTCGGCACGCGCCGTGAACGGCGCGAAAATGCAGCTGTTGTTGGCCTTGGGATCAATCGAGTAATTGACGACCAGCTTGGGCGACTTCGCTGCCGCACCTTCGAAAGAGTAGGCCGAGCGCGTCTGGCCGCCACCGGCATCGCTGATACGCAGCGCCAGGGCATTGCCACCGCACCAGTCGGACTTGTTGACCATATAGCTGACCACGCCCAGCACCGGCACCTGATAGGCCTGGTCCTTCACCCAGGGATCGGCGCTCTTGTACTGGCCCTTGGCCACGGCATAGCTGCGACTGTTTACGTCATTGGCGCCACCGGCATAGACCGGCGCATCAGCCACGTCCTGCACTTCGATGTCCCAGAGCACCACACCCGAATCATTGGCACTGGCCGTGAACTCGACATAGGCCTCGTTGATGGTGGCACCCTTGGGCAGGTTCACGGTCGGAAAGCGCAGGCCCACCGGATGCTTGCCCAGCACCAGTTCGCTGCCGGACAGCTCCAGCGTGCCCACCACAGGCTGCATGGCATCACTGTCACCCGCCAGCGCCTTAGAGGTGACTTCGCCATCGGGGTTGATGCCGGTGAAGGCATCCAGCGGACGCGCCGGGTATTTCACCCAGCCGCCCTTGTTGGCATCGGGGTTGTAGCGGGAAAAGCCGAGGCGGACATAGCCCGGGATGGGCTTCACATTGTCGGCGGCACTGCCGAACAACACCTTGTTCATGGCACTCAACAGGCCCTGGATGCGGGTCTTGGTGCAGGTCTTGCCGCTGTACTCCAGGCACTCACTCATCGAGCCCGAGGTATCGATCATCATCATCAGCGTCGGGGCCAGCTCACCGGTCATCGTCAGCTTGCGGGCATAGACCTCGGTGTCGCTGGCATAGGCCGGCGTCAACCCCACGGACAGATAGGCAGCCGCCAGCAAGGCGACCCCGAAGCGCGAACGGCGTCCCTTGGCAGTCAGATAGTGACCTTTCATGTCTCATCCCTCGAATAATGCCGACTGGCATCGGCTCTGTTTTCGTCTATACATGTATGGCGCCGGGCGCCCCGAGCGCAGCCGGAGCCTATGGTGGCCAAGACGCCACCTCCAGTCATTGACCGGAAAACACGGCATGGAGGACAGACGAGGGCGCCTGAAACCGCCCTGGACGAGAAAACACAGACCAGCCTTCCCTGCCCTTGCATCGCGGCATGACGCATGCTGCCCCCAAAGGCTCATGCAACAACCCTGCCGCCTACGCACACACTGACCAGATTTTAAGCAGCCCCGGCGCCGGAAGCTGATACACCGGTCACAAACTCCCTGTCAAATCGCACGACCGTTCCAGCTGTTGTGGCTGCCCGGAACGCCACAGCACTCCGGCCCTGCATGACAGGGCCGGAGGCGGCACATCAGTCGCGAGGAACCTTCTCCATCCAGCGGGTACGGCGCAGGCCGGCCGAGATGCCGCTGCCATGCTGCTGCACATCGGTACCGGTGATGATGCCGATATTCGACTTCTCAGGGTCGTTGGGATCCGGCAACACGATGAGTTGCGGGTCGGCACCCAGACCCAGCACGGCCTGGTCGCGGACCACGATCGCTTCCTCGGAGTTCTTGCACAGTGCGCCGCCACTGACACAGGCCGTGTACAGCTTGGTGCGGCCGATCACCGGCGAGCAGGCATCGCCGCCCTCCACGCTCGGCACATAGCTGGAGAAGATCAGGGTGTTCTGGAAGAACACGCCACTGGTAATCACCTTCTCACCCTTGTCCGGGAAGTTGATGTACCAGCCCTGCTTGCCAGTCATGTCCACAGAGGAGGCGCCTTCCGCATTGGCCACCGCCAGACTAGACAACGTGATCGTCGGCTGCAGTGTGGCGGATGTCAGCACATCCGGCTTTGGCACATCGTAGTCATAGAGCACAAAGAAGTGGTCCGTCGTCGCCTCGTTCAAGGGGTGGCTGCGATAGCCGGAGCCGATACCGACACCCGCGAACAACACGCCACCATCATCCTGGAACAGGGCCACCGTCGGCGGCTCGTAGAAGCGGCGCTGCGAGGCCACGGTAGTGCCGGCCAGCGAAGCCACCTTCTTCACGCGCTTGGCCAGCGTCGACGCAGAGGTGTTGGCATTGTCGATGTCGACACGG
>DAIRDY010000325.1:0-2500 GCA_036795935.1 Moraxellaceae bacterium
CGACGGTCGCGCCAGCTGGTAGGGGGCGGCAAGCGGGGGGGGGCGGGGCATGGCAGGCTCCGGGCCGGGACGGCGTGGCCCGTAATGATAAGCACAATGGCGTGCCGGCGCATCACGGCCAACAGCGGGCCCCGCCTAGACTGCGGGCGTTTGCCGGGGCGACCGTTCCCGGCGTTGCGCACAAGGAGCAGACATGGGCATTCCTTCTCTTGATGGCGCGGTGATCGCCGTCACCGGCGGCGGCCGCGGCATCGGCCTCGCCATTGCCCGGCGCCTGGCCGCGGCCGGCGCGCGCGTGGCCATCGGCGACATCGACGCCGCGCTGGCAACGCAGGCGGCCGCCGAAGTGGGCGGTCGCGGCTTTGCGCTCGACGTGCGCGAGCGCGCCTCTTTCGAGGCCTTTCTCGCGGCGGCCGAAGCGGCATTGGGGCCGCTGACCGGGCTCGTCAACAACGCCGGCATCATGCCGGCCGGACCGTTCCTGGAGGAGCCGGACACGCTCAGCGACACCCAGATCGACATCAACCTGCGCGGCGTCATCCTCGGCTGCAAGACGGCCCTGCCGCTTTTGCTGCCGCGCGGTGGCCACATCGTCAACGTGGCCTCGATGGCGGGGCGTCTCGCCGTGCCCGGCCTCTCGGTGTATTGCGCCACCAAGTTTGCTGTCGTCGGCCTGACCGAAAGCCTGCGCGAGGAATTCCGCGATACGGGCGTCAGCTTCAGCAGCGTGCTGCCGTCCAAGGTCACCACCGAGCTTGCCGCCGGCACTGATTCGGCGGCGCGCGGCGTGCCCACGGTGAGCCCGGAAGACGTGGCGGAGGCGGTGCATGACGCCTTTGTCCATGACTTGCCGGAAGTCGCGGTGCCGCGCTATCTCGGCGCCGTCGGCCCCTTGCAGGGCATGGCCCCGCACTGGCTCTTGCGCGGCGTGCGCCGCGTTTTCGGCGACCGCCGCGTGCTTGAGCAGATCGACCATGTCGCACGTGCCGGCTACGAACAGCGCATCGCCGCGCTGGTCCGCCCGGCCCGCAAATCCTGATCCGCAAAAGGACGCATCCATGAGCAAGACCGCGAAAAAATCCGTGACCGGGCGCCTGCCGGTCGAATCCGTCGAGGTGCTGGTGATCGGTGCCGGTGTCAGCGGCATTGGTGCCGCCATCCGCCTCTTGGGCGAGGGCATCCGCGATTTCGCCGTGCTTGAAAAGCACGAACGGCTGGGCGGCACCTGGCGTGACAACACCTATCCGGGCTGTGCCTGTGACGTGCCCTCGGCGCTGTACTCGTATTCGTTTGCGCAAAAGCCGGACTGGAGCCGCGTGTTCGCCGGCCAGCCGGAAATCCTCGATTACGTCGAGGCCACGGCGCGCGACTTCGGCGTGCTGCCCTATCTGCGCTTTGGCGAGGCGGTGCAGGAATCGCACTGGAACGAGCGCGCGCACTGCTGGGAGGTGCGCACCGGCCGCACGCTGTGGCGGGCGCGCGCGGTGATTTCCTGCACCGGCTACCTGCACGAGCCCGTCCTGCCCGCGCTGCCCGGCCTCGCGGAGTTTTCGGGCACGGTGTTCCATTCCTCGCGCTGGCGTCACGACCACGACCTCCGCGGCGAGCGCATTGCGGTGATCGGCACTGGCGCCTCGGCCATCCAGTTCGTGCCGGAAATCCAGAAAGTGGCGGGCAGGCTCGAGGTCTACCAGCGTACGCCGCAGTGGATACTGCCCAAGCCGGATGCGGCACTGCCGGCGCTGGCGCAGGGGGCGCTCGGCCTGCCGCTGGCGGCGCCGGCGCTGCGCTCGCTGATCTATGGCGGCTTCGAGGTGTTCGGCATCGGCTTCCGCCAGCCGGCGCTGCTGAAGCAGCTGGAAAAAGTGGCGCGCCTGCACCTCCGCCAGCAGGTCGCCGACCCCGTGCTGCGCGCGAAGCTGACGCCGGACTACACGCTGGGCTGCAAGCGCGTGCTGCTCTCGAACAACTATTACCCGGCACTGACCGAGCCGAATGTCGAGGTGCATGCGACCGGCGTGCGCGGCTTCCGCGGCAACACCGTCATTGGCCAGGACGGCAGCGAGCGCGAGGTCGACACGGTCATTTTCGGCACCGGTTTCGAAGTCGCCGACCAGCCGATTGCACGCCATGTGTACGGTCGCGACGGCCGCAGCATGGCCGAGGTCTGGGCCGGCAGCCCGGAGGCCTATCGCGGCTCCACGGTGCACGGTTTCCCCAACCTCTTTCTCGTGCTCGGGCCCAACCTCGCCATCGGCCACAACTCGGCCTTCATCGTCATCGAGGCACAGCTGGACTACGCCATGGCCGGCCTGCGCGCGTTGCGCACACGCCGTCTGGCGCGGCTGGAGGTGCGTGCCGATGCGCAGGCGGCCTACAACGCACGCGTGCAGCAGGACCTCGCCGGCACGGTGTGGAACACCGGCGGCTGCTCCAGCTATTACCTGGACCGCAACGGCCGCAACAGCATCGGCTTTCCCTGGAGCACGCTGACCATGCG
>DAIRDY010000326.1:0-2495 GCA_036795935.1 Moraxellaceae bacterium
ATACGCATCGGTCAGCGCCGTGCAGTAGGCCCGGCCGGATGCCGGCGCTACACTGCCGCGGCCTTGGCATGGCCCGCCGTGCCCCGACAAAGGATGACCGTCATGCAGGATTCCCTCATTCCCTCGTGGTTGCGCGGCAGCCTGACCTTCGTGCTGCTGGTGGCCGTGCTCTGCTTCTGGTTCGTGGTGATGCTGCCCGCCGTGCTGCTGCGCCTGGTGCCGGTGTACCGCGTGCAGCGCCTGGCCTCCCGCCTCTGCGTGGCGGTGGCGGAATGCTGGGTGGCCAGCAATGCGCGCCTGCTGCGCCTGCTGCATCCGCTGCGCTGGCAGATCGACATCGACGCCGCGCTGGACCCGCGCAAGAGCTACCTGCTGGTGGCCAACCACCAGTCCTGGGCCGACATCCCGGTGATTTTCGACGCCTTTCACCGCAAGACGCCGTTCGCACGCTTTTTCATGAAGCGCGACCTGCTGTATGTGCCCATCATCGGCCAGGTGTGCTGGGCCATGGACATGCCGTTCATGACGCGCCGCGCCGGCGGCAGCGACATCGAGACCACGCGCCGTGCCTGCGCGGTGTACCGCGAGGTGCCGGTGACGGTGGTGAACTTCCTGGAAGGCACCCGCTTCACGCCGGCCAAGCATGCCGACACGACGTCGCCCTATGCACGCCTGCTGCGCCCGAAAAGCGGCGGCTTGAGCTACACGCTGGAGGCCATGGGCGAGCAGTTCGCCGGCATTCTCGACGTGACGGTGGACTATCAGCCGACCACGCGCCCGCTGGCCTGGAGCTGGCTCTGTGGCGAACAGTCGGAGCTGACGCTGCATGCGCGACTGCGCCCGGTGCCGCTGCACCTGCTGCAACCGGGCGGCCGTTTCGACCGCAACGGCCTGCAGGACTGGCTGCATGCGCTGTGGCTGGAAAAGGACGCGCGCCTGGTGGCTGGCGAACGCGTCAGCGACGGCGTGACCGAGGCCGGCTGATTCCCTCGTCGCGCGTTCCCCGCGCGCGACAGCCTGCGCGCCCCGAGCCGTGAGGCCATAACAGCGCCGTGCCGTGGCCGGCATACTCGTGGCCGGCATTCCTCCCCTCGCCTGCGCGCGCAGTGAAGCGGAGGCGTTGCCACCTGCCCCCTGCCACGGGAGACCGCCATGTCCCTCACCGATGTCATCGTGATCGGCGCCGGCTTTGCCGGCCTCGCGGCCGCCCGTGCGCTCGAGGCCCGGGGCCTGACGGTACAGGTGCTGGAAGCGCGCGATCGTGTGGGCGGCCGCTCCATGCCCGGCCAGCTGCAGGGGCTGACCATCGACCTTGGCGGGCAGTGGGTGGGCGCCGGCCACCACCGGCTCACCGCGCTGGCCGCGGACTCAGGCGCCACGCTGCGGCCGCAATTCACCACCGGCGACAAGCTGATGGACAGCGGCGGCCGCCTGCGCCGCTACAGCGGACTGATTCCGCCGGCATCGCCGCAGGCACTGCTGGAATTGCAGTGCGCCATCTGGCGCCTGCGCGCGCTGCAGAAAAGGGTCGCACCGGAAGCGCCATGGCAGGCGGCCGGCGCCGCGGCGCTGGATGCCGAGACCGTGGCCGGCTGGCAGCGCCGCTGGCTGCGCAGCGCCGGCGCGCGCAGCATGTTCGACGCCGCCGTGCGCGCGGTGTTCTGCGCCGACCCGGCGCAGCTGTCCATGCTCGGTTTCCTGTCCTATCTCGCTGCCAACGGCTCCTTTGAGCAACTGATCGCGACCGAAGGCGGCGGCCAGGCGGCGCTCGTGAACGGCGGCATGCACCAGCTCAGCCGGCATCTGGCGGCCGGACTGCAACAGCCGGTAAGGCTGTCGGCAGCGGTGCAGGCACTGACGCAGACGGCCGCGCAAGTCGACGTACGGCTGGCAGATGAAACCCTGCACGCCCGCCGCGTGATCGTGGCGATGGCGCCCTCGATGGCGCGCCACATTGCCGGCCTGCCGGAGGCCGCCGCCCGCCAGCGCCTCGGCGCGCGCATGCCCATGGGCTCGGTGATCAAGGTGCTGGTGGCCTATGCGCGCCCGTTCTGGCGGGCACGCGGCCTGTCCGGCGAATTTGTCAGCGACCGCGCGCCCTTCTCGCCGGTGTTCGATGCCTCGCCCGCCGGCGACGGCATCGGTGTGCTGGTGGGCTTTCTCGACGGCCCCGATGCCGTGCGCTGGAGCGGCGATCCCGCCGGCCGCCGCCGCGTCGTGCTCGACACGCTGGTGCAGGCCTTCGGGCCCGAGGCCGCCACGCCACTGGACTATGCCGACCACGACTGGATTGCCGATCCCTGGAGCGAAGGCTGCTATGTCGGCCTGCCGGGGACCGGCGCCCTGACCGAGCTCGGCCGCGCATTGCGCACGCCGGTCGGTCGCGTGCACTGGGCCGGCACCGAAACCGCCGCCGAGTGGACGGGCTATATCGAAGGCGCGCTGGCGTCCGGCGAGCGCGCCGCGCACGAGGTCGCCACGGCGCTGCGCGCCAG
>DAIRDY010000327.1:0-2477 GCA_036795935.1 Moraxellaceae bacterium
GCCTTCTCCGGCAAGGACCCGTCCAAGGTTGACCGCTCGGCCGCCTATGCCGGTCGCTATGTCGCCAAGAACATCGTGGCTGCCGGCCTGGCCGACCGCTGCGAAATCCAGGTGTCTTATGCCATCGGCGTGGCCCAGCCCACCTCGATCTCGGTCAACACCTTCGGCACCGGCCGGGTCAGCGACGAGCAGCTCATCGCGCTCATCCGCGACACCTTCGAGCTGCGCCCCTACGGCCTGGTGAAGCAGCTCGACCTGCTGCACCCGATCTACGGCCCCACCGCCAGCTACGGCCACTTCGGCCGCGCCCCGTACGAGCGCACCTACGAGTACGAGGTGATGGAAGGCGGCAAGTGGGTCAAGAAAAGCCAGACGGCGACAGCCTTCACTTGGGAACAGACCGACAAGGCCGACGCGCTGCGTGCCGCGGCAGGACTGGCCTGAGATGCAGGACAACGCACCGCGCGGCGGCCAGCCGCCGCAGCTTTCGATGATCTGGGCAGGCCTGCTCGGCGGCGTGATCATGGTCGCCGCCGCCATCGGCTTCCTGGCCGCCAGCGGCACCGTCACGCCGATGCTGCCGGACCTGCCCTGGTGGTGGCTGGCGGTACTGGCACCGCTGCCGGTGGCAGCACTGCTGCAGCGCCGCCTGCGCGAGGCCGAGGCCGCCCGCGAGCGGCTGGGCCCGCAGGCGCTGATGCAGCACTACCTGCCCTGCTGGGCCGTGGCCGATGCCCCCGGCATGATCGGCCCGGCGCTGGGCCTGCTCACGGGCAACCTGCTGCTGCTCTATGCCGGCACCGGCCTCGCCGTGATCCTGCTGCTGGCCGCACGCCCGGACACCGCCCGCCGGACCTGAGGCGCCGCCTGCAACAAAAAAGCCCGGGCATGGCCCGGGCTTTTTTGTGCGTGCGCCAGCGCGCCGGCTCAGATACCCATGGCCGCCAGCTTGCGCAGGGCATCGGCCACCACGGCAGCCAGCACCGGATGCTCGGCCTCCAGCCGGGCTTCCCACTGCCGGAGCTGGTCCTGCAGGGTTTCCGGGTCCATCGGCGGCTGCATCGCCAGCTGCTGCTCCAGCTCGCTGACCTGGCTCTGCAGCAGGTCGTGCTGGCCGGCATCGAGGTGGTGATGGGCGAGGTTGGCCTTGAGGGCGGCCAGTTTTTCCTCGGTATGGCGGCGCGGCATGATGCTCTCCGGTGACGTAAGGGTATGTGCACAGTCTAGCCCCGTCCGAGCCTCGCCGGCATGACATCCGTCATGCCCACCTGACAGCCGCCCGCTTTCGTGGCTAGAATGCCCACCTGTCCGAGGAGCGCTGCGACGGCATCCCCTGCCGCCAGGCTCGGACACCCGGCCCGCCCGTCCGCGACGGCCGCCTGTGCCAACTGCGCTCGCTTGACCCTGATGCGGTTGGCGAGCCCTCTTGCTGCACCAAGCAAACTCCCTGCCGCGTCATTTTTCTGATCCTTCTATGGAGAATGACGCCATGACTGCCTTCCAGACTGTCGACCTGCAGAAGTTCACCGACTACAAGGTGGCCGACATTTCCCTGGCCGAATACGGCCGCAAGGAAATCATCCTCGCCGAAACCGAAATGCCCGCCCTGATGGGCCTGCGCCGCAAGTACGCGGCCCAGAAGCCGCTCGCCGGCGCCAAAATCATGGGCTGCATCCACATGACCATCCAGACCGCCGTGCTCATCGAGACGCTGGTGGAACTGGGCGCCGAAGTGCGCTGGTCGTCGTGCAACATCTTCTCCACGCAGGACCATGCCGCCGCCGCCATCGCCGCTGCCGGCATTCCGGTGTTCGCCTGGAAGGGCGAGACCGAAGCCGAATACGAATGGTGCCTGGAAAAGACCATCCTCGACGGCGACAAGCCCTGGGATGCCAACATGATCCTGGACGACGGCGGCGACCTGACGCTGCTCGTGCACAAGAAATACCCGCAGATGCTCGACACCATCCACGGCATCACCGAGGAAACCACCACCGGTGTGCACCGCCTGGTGGAAATGCTGGCCAAGGGCGAGCTGAAAGTGCCGGCCATCAACGTCAACGACTCGGTCACCAAGAGCAAGAACGACAACAAGTACGGCTGCCGCCACTCGCTGAACGACGCCATCAAGCGCGGCACCGACATGCTCATGGCCGGCCGCCGTGCGCTGGTCATCGGCTACGGCGACGTGGGCAAGGGCTCGGCGCAGTCGCTGCGCCAGGAAGGCATGATCGTGCGCGTGCAGGAAATCGATCCGATCTGCGCCATGCAGGCCTGCATGGACGGCTATGAAGTGGTGTCCGCTTACAGGAACGGCATCAACACCGGCAAGTTCGAGGACGTGAACGCACAGCTGCTCGGCGAAACCGACCTCATCGTCACCACCACCGGCAACACCAACGTGTGTGACGCGGCCATGCTGCGCGCCCTGAAGAACGGCGCCGTGGTCTGCAACATCGGCCACTTCGACACCGAGA
>DAIRDY010000328.1:0-2437 GCA_036795935.1 Moraxellaceae bacterium
CAATCACTGATTCAGTGATTGATTCGCGATCCGGCCATCCCTGGCCGGAAAACAGTCTGCTGAAAAGCATTTTTCAGCAGACTGTTAACTGTGTGTCACGCAAGAAAAAGGCCGCATCCGCGGCCTTTTTTGTTGGCATGTGGATGGTCCGTGCATCTCACCGGTCGGCCGCGGTGACGGCACGTGCGCGCACGCCGGCCTGCTGTTCCGCGCTCAGCGTCAGCCGGCGCAATACCGGCTGGCCGTTGCGGAAGCAGACCAGCTCGCCGCAGGCGAGGGCGGTCCAGTCCTCGTCGCAGGTGAGTGGTTCGGTGGCGATCACCGCAACGCGGTCGCCCGGCTGTGTGTGCTGCGCGAAGTCGATGTCCATGTCGGCATCAAGCAGGCGGGCCTTGCCGAAGGGCCATTCCCGCACCACGTACTGCAGGCGCGTGGTGGCATAGGCAAACAGCGCCTGGCCATTCGACAGCAGGAAATTGAAGGTGCCGTGCGCGCAGACCGGGGGCGCCAGTTCGGCCAGGGCGTCGAATATTGTTTCGATGCTCGGGGGTTCAGCACCGAAACGCTGGCGCAAGCCTTCCAGCAGTGCGCAGAACGCCCGTTCGCTGTCGGTGGAGCCGACCGGCTGGTACGTCCCGCCCAGGGCCGGGGCGTAGTTTTCCAGATGCCCGTTATGTGCAAACAGCCAGTGCCGGCCCCAGAGCTCGCGCAGGAAGGGGTGGCAGTTTTCCAGCCGGGTATCGCCGAAGGTCGCCTTGCGGATGTGCGCGATCACGTTGCGCGAGTGGATGGGGTAGTGCGTCAGCATCTGCGCCAGCGGCGACTGCGCGGCCGGCTGGTGGTCGATGAACAGGCGGCAGGCACGGTCCTCGAAAAAGCCGATGCCCCAGCCGTCGCCGTGATGGTCAGTGCCACCGCCGCGCTCGGCAAAGCCGGTAAAGGAAAAGGTGATGTCGGTCGGGGTGGCGCAGTTCATGCCGAGCAGCTGGCACATGGTGGGGCTCCGCAGGCGTTGGCCGAGCATAAGCCTTTTGCCCCGGTACGGGCAGGCGGCCATGAAAAAGCCGGAGACGGGCTCCGGCTTTTCTGGGGCAGGGCAGATGCTCAGCCGATCAGCTTCTCGCCAGCCTCCACGGTCTGGCTGATCAGCGTGGCGATGGTCATCGGGCCGACGCCGCCCGGCACAGGTGTCCAGGCGCTGGCGCGGTCCTTCACCGCCGACAGCTCGATGTCGCCGACGCCGCCCGGATGGTAGCCGGCATCGACCACCACCGCGCCGTCCTTGATCCACTCGCCCTTGATGAACTCCGGTTTGCCGACGGCGCCGATGACGATGTCGGCCTGGCGGATGAAGCCCGGCAGGTCCTGCGTGCGCGAATGGCAGACCGTCACCGTGCAGTCGGCGCCGAGCAGCATCAGGGCCATCGGCTTGCCGAGGATGGGGCTACGGCCGACGACCACGGCATGCTTGCCCGCCAGGGGAATGTTGTAGGCGCGCAGCAGCGTCATGATGCCGGCCGGCGTGGCCGAGCCATAGGCCGCCTCGCCCATGCTCATGCGGCCAAAGCCGAGGCAGGTCACGCCGTCGACATCCTTTTCCAGTGCAATGGCGTCGAAGCAGGCGCGCTCGTCGATCTGGTGTGGCACCGGGTGCTGCAGCAGGATGCCGTGCACGTCCGGGTTGGCATTGAGCCGGCCGATCTCCGCCAGCAGCTCGGCCGTGGTCGTGGTCGCCGGCAGCTCCACCTTCAGCGAGTCCATGCCGACGCGGCGGCAGGCATTGCCCTTCATCTTTACATAGGTGGCCGAGGCCGGATCCGCGCCCACCAGGATGGTGGCCAGGATGGGCGTGCGGCTGCTGCGCTCCTTGATGCGGGCGACGCGGGCGGCGAGATCGGCTTCGAGAGTGGCGGCAAGCTGCTTGCCGTCGAGCACCAGGGCGGACATGGGGACAGGCTTCCTGAAGGACGGGTTCCGATGGGGCGCGCATTCTCGCATGCAGGGGGCGGGCGGCCAAATCGCAGCCCGGATGGTGAGTTCCAAGCCCCTGAAAATCCCTGAAAAAAGCCGTTTTCTCGCGTTGACGGGTCTGGGGGCCATCAGTATGATGCGCGCTCGCATTGAGGCGGGCCGGAAACGGTGTTGCTGGCAGCGAGCGGGGCATAGCGCAGCCCGGTAGCGCGTCTGCTTTGGGAGCAGAATGTCGGGGGTTCAAATCCCTCTGCCCCGACCAATCCAGCCAATTGTTTCCTGCTGTCCTGGTGATCTTGCCTGCGCTCGTAGCTCAGTTGGATAGAGCATCGGCCTTCTAAGCCGAGGGTCGCAGGTTCGAATCCTGCCGGGCGCGCCATGATGCGAATGCAATGCAATGGTGGTCGTAGCTCAGTTGGTAGAGTCCCAGATTGTGATTCTGGTCGTCGTGGGTTCGAGTCCCATC
>DAIRDY010000329.1:0-2425 GCA_036795935.1 Moraxellaceae bacterium
GAAGACACCATCATTGAACGCTTCATCTCAACACCCCTTGCTTTACCTGTGTGGTGGCCGCCTGTTCGGGCGAGCCGTTGCCTGTAACCGGTCATGGGCCGGGCGCGGACCAGCCGCCCCCGTGACAGGGCCCGCAGGCCCTGCCTTGTTATGTGTGCAACACGTACGGCGAAATCGTTGGCGCCCTCGCGGGTGCCGCGTCAGGCGGCGCTCGGGTGACGCTGCCCCTGGTAGAGGAAGCGCAACACCTCGGTGCGGCAGTGGTGGTAGTCGCGGTCTTCCGCCAGCGCCATGCGGTCACGCGGGCGCGGCAGGTCGACCTCGAGGATCTGGCCGATGGTGGCAGCCGGGCCGTTGGTCATCATCACGATGCGGTCGGAGAGCAGCACCGCCTCGTCGACATCGTGGGTGACCATGACCACGGTGGAGCCGGTGGCCGCGACAATCTTCATCAGCTCGTCCTGCAGGTGGGCACGGGTCAGTGCATCCAGCGCGCCGAAGGGCTCGTCCATCAGCAGGATGCGCGGCTCCATGGCCAGCGCGCGGGCAATGCCGACGCGCTGCTTCATGCCGCCGGAGATTTCACCGGGCATTTTCTTCATGGCATGGGTCAGGCCGACCAGCTTCAGCGCCGCTTCGGTGCGCTCGCGCAATTTCGGCTTGCCTTCCTTCTCGCCGAACACGCGCTCGACGGCGAGATAGACATTGTCGAAGCAGGACAGCCAGGGCAGCAGCGAATGGTGCTGGAACACCACCGCGCGCTCCGGGCCGGGGCCGGCAATCTCGCGGTTGTTGCACAGCAGCACGCCGCTCGTGGGCAGCGTGAGGCCGGCAATCAGGTTGAGCAGCGTGGACTTGCCGCAGCCGGAGTGGCCGATCAGCGACACGAACTCGCCTTCGGTAATGGCCAGGTCAATGTCGCGCAGTGCGGTGAACTCGCCCTTCTTCGTGCTGAACTTCATGCCGGCGTTTTCGATGCTGACGATCTTTTTCATGATGGGTCTCCGATGAGGTCCGGTTCAGGATCAGCTGTGGCTGTCGTAGGAGAAGCGCTTGGCGATCTGGATCAGCATCTGCTCCAGCAGCAGGCCGACGATGCCGACCACGAAGATGGCGATGATGATGTGCGCCACGTTCAGGTTGTTCCATTCGTCCCAGACCCAGAAACCGAGGCCGACGCCGCCGGTGAGCATTTCCGCGGCCACGATCACCAGCCAGGCGACGCCGATGGACAGGCGGATGCCGGTCAGCAGGTAGGGCAGCACGGAGGGGAAGAGAATCTTGGTGAACACCTTCCATTCGGAGAGGTTGAGCACGCGCGCCACGTTCAGGTAATCCTGCGGCACCTGCGACACGCCCATGGCGGTGTTGATGATGATCGGCCAGATGCTGGAGATGAAAATCACCCAGATCGACGCCGGCTCGGCGGCCTTGAACACCAGCAGGCCGATGGGCAGCCAGGCCAGCGGCGACACCGGACGCAACAGCGAAATCACCGGATTGGCCATGTCGCCGAGGAAGCGGAAACGCCCCAGCATGAAGCCGAGCGGAATGCCGATCAGCGCCGCCATGCCGAAGCCGAGGCCGACACGTTCCAGCGAGCGCAGGATGTTCCAGCCGATGCCCTGGTCGTTGGGGCCGTTGACATAGAACGGGTCGGCAAAAAGCAGGACCGCGGCATCCCAGGTCACGCCCGGGCCGGGCAGGTCGGTGCGGAAATGGCTTACCGCCGCCCAGAGCAGCACGAACAGCCCGAGGCCCAGCACCGGGGCCACCAGGCGCGCAATCACGGTCCACCAGGCAATGCCGGCCAGCCAGCCCTTGAGGCGCGAGAGACGCCCTGGTGGCAGTTCGGCCGCGGTTTTTTCGATCTCGGTCATGAGTGCAGTCATTTGTTTTCTCCTTCACGCCCGGCAGGGCCGGTGGCGTTTTCAGGCAGAGGGGGGCCGCGCTGCCGCAAAAACGCGGCAGCGGGCATTCAACGGTGCTACGGAAAACGTCAGGCGCGGACGGTGAAGCTCGCCGCGTAGGCCTTGGGATCGGAGCCGTCCCAGACCTTGCCGTCGATCAGCGTGCTTGAGCGCATCGGCGAAGCCGGTACCGGCACCTTGAGCTGGCTGGCTGCCTGCTTGTAGATGTCGACCTGGTTGATCTGCTTCGCCACGGCCAGATAGTCCGGGTCATCCTTGAGCAGGCCCCAGCGCTTGTGCTGGGTGAGGAACCACATGCCGTCGGAGTAGTAGGGAAAGCTGACCTTGCCCTCGTCAAAGAACTGCATCGGGTGCTCGTCCTTCCACTGCTTGCCGATGCCGTTCTCGTAGTTGCCGAGGAAGCGCTGCACGATCACGTCTTCCGGCGCATTCACGTAGGACTTGCCGGCAATCAGCTTGGCCACCTGCGGACGGTTCTTCACGTTGTCGATGTA
>DAIRDY010000330.1:0-2414 GCA_036795935.1 Moraxellaceae bacterium
CCGGCGGGCGACAGCGGCTTGTCCATGTCGGAGATGACACCGAGCAGCGCCTCTTCGAGCTGGCGCGCCTCGTGGCGGTTGTCGAGCAGCCAGCGCAGGCTGGCGTCGAAATCCTGCAAGGTGCCGGCGAGGCGCGGGTCGCGGTAGGAATAGAAACGGAAGGCGCAGGCATTGCTGTCGTAGCCGGCACCCCCGCCGTAGGCACCGCCACGTTCGCGGATGGCGCCGTGCAGGAAGCCGTTGCGCAGGAAGCCGCCCAGCAGCATCAGTGGCGCAGCATCGGCATGCTCCAGCGGCACCGCGGCATAGGCTTTCGCGCAGAACTGCACCTGGGTGTTGGCCAGCCAGCCGACATCGCGGCCGGGGGCGGCAGGGGCCGGCCGGAAACGGCCGGGCACGGCCTGCCAGGCGCGATCCTGCCAGGCGGCGGCCAGCGTGTCGGTCAAAGCCGGCAGGCGTGCGTCCTCGGCAATGAGCAGGAACTGGCGCGGCGCGGCCTTGACGCGCGCATGCAGCGCCGCGAGCGCGGCGAGCAGGCGCGCGAGCTCGGCATCGTCCGCCAGCGCCGCATCCAGCGCCTTCATGCGCCGGATGCCGGGCAGGCCGGCGACGTCGTGATTGAACGCGGCCACGGCACTGCAACCGGCAGCGGCCGTCTGCATGGCCAGCGCATGGCCGCTGCCGGTGACGCTGGATTCCCAGCGCGCCTTCATCTGCGCCACCAGCTCGCGCACGCGGGCGCCTTCGTCGAAACGCAGGCCCTCGAAGGTGCTGCGCATCAGGTCGTTGAACGCGGGCGCACGGTCGGCCAGCGCCTTGCCGGAGAGCACGAGATGGCCAAGGCCCGCGGCCGCATCGTGCAGGTCCGCACGCAGCGAATGGCTCATGCGCAGGCCGCCGCAGACGCGCGACTGCCACTGCTGCATGGCCAGGTAATCGCGGTCGCCGGCGCCCAGCTCGCTGACCAGCGCGGAATACAGCGGCAAGAGCACCTGCTCGTCGGCACTCAGCGCCGGCAGGTCGATGACCAGCTGCTGGTAGACGAGGCCGTTGGTGCCCTGGCCATAGCGCGTCAGCGGCACGGCCGGTGCGGCCAGCGTCAGGGTTTCGCCTTCGGCAATGATGAAGTCGGCGGGAATGTCTTCGCGGCCCACGCGCGGCAGGGTTTCCGGATCGTCGGCGCGGGTCTGGCGCGCGTTCAGCGCCTCGGTCTCGCGGCGGATCTTTTCGGCACCGGCCGCATCGAGGGCGGCACGCATTTTCTCAAGGCGCGCCGCCTCGGCCTCGGCACGACGCGCGGAGAGCGCGGGCTCGGGGCGCAGCGTCACGCGCACGCGATGCGGGTTGTCGAGCAGCCAGCGCCGCACCAGGCCCTTGATGAAGGCAGGGTCGGTGATGTCGCGGCGCAGCTCGGCGAGCACGGCGTCGATATCCCAGAGCGCCACCGGGTCGCCGTCGTGCAGCACGGCGTTGAGGCCGTTCATGATCAGCTGCAGGCCGTAGGGATAATGGTCGCCGCCGATTTCGCGCTGCTGCAGCTCCAGCTGGTGCAGCACGGCCTCGACATCGTCCAGCGGCACGCCCTCTTCCGCCACCTGCTCAAGCACGGCGAGCACGCCGTCCTCGAATGCGGCGGCGCGATCGGTCTCGCTGCCCTCGATGCCGCACATGAAGCTCATCTCGCGGCCGGAGTCGTCGACGCCGCAGAGCGAGGACGGCGCCTGTCCCAGCTCGGTGGTTTCCAGGAACAGGCGCAGCGGCGAGGCCGAGTTTTCCAGCAGCACGCCGTTCAGCAGCTCGGCCTCGAAACGGGCCTTGAGGTCGGTGGCATGGCCAAGCAGCCAGCCGATGACATGGTGGGTCTTTTCTTCCGTGCCCTCTTCATCGAGGGCGTAGGCTTCCTCGACGCGCACCGGCGCGTGGTAGCGCTTTTCGTCGCGGCCGCGAATGGTGTGCGGCAGTGCCGTGAACTCCTTGAGCGCCTGCTCGTGGATTTTCGCCTGCAGCTCGACAGCCGGAATGTCGCCATAGGTCATGAACACCGCGTTGCTCGGGTGGTAATGCTCCTTGTAGAAGGCGAGCAGCTCGTCGTAGCTCAAATCCGGAATGTGCTCGGGATCGCCGCCGGAGTTGTAGTGGTAGGTGGTGGCGGGAAACAGATGGCGGTTCAGCACGTCCCAGAGCACGGACTGCGGCGTGCTCATGGCCCCCTTCATCTCGTTGAACACCACGCCCTTGTAGACCAGCGGGCTGTCCTTGGCCTCCGGCGTCTCGAACTCGACGCGTATGCCTTCCTGCGCGAAGTCGAGCGGATCGAGGCGCGCGAAGAACACGGCATCCAGATAGACCGACAGCAGGTTGTCGAAATCCTTGCGGTTCTGGCTGGCGAAGGGATAGGCCGTCCAGTCGCTGGA